>NZ_JBVHYH010000064.1:17039-54490 GCF_055569135.1 Kitasatospora sp. NPDC029367 | reverse complement strand
CCCCCCCCCCCCCCCCCCCCCCCCCCCCCCCCCCCCCCCCCCCCCCCCCCCCCCCCCCCCCCCCCCCCCCCCCCCCCCCCCCCCCCCCCCCGCCCCCACATCCACCACCCACGCGGACACCCCCGAACGCACTACGGAGGCCCAGCGGTGCACGACCTACCGCAGCAGCTGGCCAACGGCCTGATCCTCGGCGCCCTCTACGGACTCGTCGCGATCGGCTACACGATGGTCTACGGCATCGTCCAGCTCATCAACTTCGCCCACGGCGAGATCGTCATGGTCGGCGGCTTCGGCGCCCTGACCGCCTACCTCGCCCTCCCCGGCGGCACCACCCTCTGGCTGGCCCTACCCCTCATGCTGATCGCCGGCATCCTGGTCTCCACCCTCACCGCCGTCGCCGCCGAACGCTTCGCCTACCGGCCGCTGCGCAACGCCCCCCGGCTCGCCCCCCTGATCACCGCGATCGGGCTGTCCATCTTCCTCCAGCAACTCGTCTTCTCCTTCTACCCCGACGCCAAGAAGGCCCGGGTCTTCCCCAAGATCCCCGGCGACCCCTTCTCCTTCGACTTCCCCAAGTTCGTCCAGGAGTACCTGCACCTCGGCTCCGTCACCTTCCAGCGCAGCGACCTCTTCCTGATCATCGCCGCCCCGCTGTGCATGCTCATCCTCGGCTGGTTCGTCACCCGCACCCGCTCCGGCCGCGCCATGCAGGCCACCAGCCAGGACCCCGACACCGCCAAGCTGATGGGCATCGACACCGACCGCATCATCGTCATGGCCTTCGCCATCGGCGCCGCGTTCGCCGCCGTCGCCGCCGTCGCCTACGGACTGCGCAGCGGTCAGGTCGACTTCCGGATGGGCTTCATCCTCGGCCTCAAGGCCTTCACCGCCGCCGTCCTCGGCGGCATCGGCAACATCTACGGCGCCATGCTCGGCGGCCTCGCCCTCGGCCTCGCCGAAGCCCTCGCCACCGGCTACATCCAGCACCTGCCCGGCATGCACCTCTTCGGAGGCGGCGCCTGGAAGGACGTCTGGGCCTTCGTACTCCTCATCCTCGTGCTCCTCGTCCGGCCCCAAGGCCTGCTCGGCGAGCGCGTCTCGGACAGGGCGTGACCACCATGACCACCACCAGCACCGAGACCACCCCGGTCATCCCCCTGCCCGCCCCCGCCGCCACCGCCCTCACCGGCCTCGGCGCCCTCCTCACCGCCGCCTCCGCCGCCATGTCCTGGACCTGGACCAGCGACTTCCCCGGCGACCTCACCTACTACGGCTCCCCCGCCGGACTCCAGTGGCTCGCCGTCGTCGCCGGCGTCCTCACCCTCGTCCTGCTGCTCGCCGCCCAAGGCGTCCCCGGCCTGCGCTGGGCCGCCCCCAGCCGCAGCAACAACGCCGTCCTGTTCGCCGCCACCGGCGCCCTCGCCGTCGCCGCCTACTCCGTCACCGCCATCTCCGTCGAACTCGGCGGCCTCGCCAACCTCGAACCCGGCGGCTGGGTCCTCGCCGCCGGCGGCCTGCTCGGCGTCCTCGGCGCCCTCGGCCTCCCCCTCGACCGGCGCACCGCCGTCCCGCTGCGGATCCTCGACAAGCGGCTCTTCCTGCTCGTCCCCGCCGCCCCCATCGGCTGGTTCGCCGCCCACGCCATCCCCGACGACCAGCCGGTCGCCCCGGTGATGACCGCCCTGGCCGGCGCCCTCGCCATCGCCGCCGGCGTCGTCCTGCTGCTCCAGCTCGGCCACCTCGCCAACAGCCGGATCCGCCTCGGCACCGTCGAACGCCCGCTCCCCGCGGCCCGCCAACTCCCCTCCTGGGCCGAGGTCCTGCTCATCGTCCTGGCCTTCGGACTCGGCCTGTACGCGATCACCTTCGGCATCGACACCGAGTACGGCGAACTCTTCATCGGCTACCTGCTGCTCGCCGCCCCCTCGATCGCCGCCCTCGCCAAGTCCGGACTGCTCGGCCGGCTGCGCGCCCTGACCGTCAAGTACCGCCCGGTCACCACCGGCGCCGCCTTCGCCGCCGCCGCCAGCTTCCCCTTCACCCAGAGCAGCGACCAGTACACCTCGGTCGCCACCAACATCCTGATCTTCGCCACCGTCGCCCTCGGCCTCAACATCGTCGTCGGCCTGGCCGGCCTGCTCGACCTCGGGTACGTCGCCTTCCTCGGCGTCGGCGCCTACGCCGCCGCCCTGGTCTCCGGCTCCCCCGCCTCGCCCATCCACGTCCAGTTCCCGTTCTGGGCCGCGATGCTCACCGGCGCCGCCGTCTCCATGGTCTTCGGCGTCCTGATCGGCGCCCCCACCCTGCGGCTGCGCGGCGACTACCTCGCCATCGTCACCCTCGGCTTCGGCGAGATCTTCCGCATCACCATGCTCAACCTCAACGGCACCACCGGCCCCAAGATCACCAACGGCTCCAACGGCATCCCCCGCATCCCCGACCTGGAGATCTTCGGCTTCGACCTCGGCAAACCGCACACCGTCGGCGGCATCGAACTCGGCCGCTTCTCCAACTACTACCTGCTGATGCTGCTGGTCACCGCCCTCGTCGTACTGATCTTCGCCCGCGTCGGCAACTCCCGCATCGGCCGCGCCTGGGTCGCCATCCGCGAGGACGAGACCGCCGCCGAAGCCATGGGCATCAACGGCTTCCGCCTCAAGCTCCTCGCCTTCGCCCTCGGCGCCTGCCTGGCCGGCCTGGCCGGCACCGTCCAGGCCCACGTCAGCTACACCGTCACCCCCGACCAGTACACCTTCGCCGAAGCCCTCCCCCCCAACTCCGCCTTCCTGCTCGCCGCCGTCATCCTCGGCGGCATGGGCACCATCAGCGGCCCCCTGGCCGGCGCCACCCTCCTCTTCCTCATCCCCAAGAAGCTGGAATTCCTCTCCGACTACCAGCTCCTCGCCTTCGGCGCCGCCCTCATCGTCCTGATGCGCGTCCGCCCCGAAGGACTCATCCCCAACCGGCGCCGCCAACTCGAGTTCCACGAAGCCGCCATCCCGGCCCAGCCCACCGGCGAACCGGGCGCACTCACCAAGGCAGGGGCGTGACGCGCCAGATGACCACCACCGCAACGCCATCCACCGCAACCACCCTGCTCGACGTCACCGGCGTCACCATGCGCTTCGGCGGCCTCACCGCCGTCAACGACGTCTCCCTCACCGTCGGCGAAGGCGAGATCATCGGCCTCATCGGCCCCAACGGCGCCGGCAAGACCACCTTCTTCAACTGCCTCACCGGCCTCTACGTCCCCACCGAGGGCACCGTCCGCTACCGCGGCACCCAACTGCCCCCCAAACCCCACCTCGTCACCCAGGCCGGCATCGCCCGCACCTTCCAGAACATCCGGCTCTTCGCCAACATGACCGTCCTGGAAAACGTCCTCGTCGGCCGCCACAGCCGCACCAAGGAAGGCATCTTCGCCGCCATCCTCCGCGGCCCCCGCTACCACCGCGCCGAAGCCGAAAGCCGCGAGAAGGCCATGGAACTCCTCGCCTTCACCGGCCTCGCCGAAAAGGCCGACCACCTCGCCCGCAACCTCCCCTACGGCGAACAACGCAAGCTCGAGATCGCCCGCGCCCTCGCCTCCGACCCCGGCCTGCTGCTCCTCGACGAACCCACCGCGGGCATGAACCCCCAGGAGACCCGCGCCGCCGAGGAACTCGTCTTCGCCATCCGCGACCGCGGCATCTCCATCCTCGTCATCGAGCACGACATGCGGTTCATCTTCAACCTCTGCGACCGCACCGCCGTCCTCGTCCAGGGCCAGAAGATCGTCGAAGGCGACCGCGAGACCGTCCAGAACGACGAACGGGTCATCACCGCCTACCTCGGCGCCCCGCTCGAAACCCCCGCAACACCGGAGGACCCCAAGTGACCGCGCTCCTCGAGGTCGAGGACCTCCGCGTCGCCTACGGCAAGATCGAAGCCGTCAAGGGCATCAGCTTCACCGTCGACCAGGGCGAGGTCACCACCCTCATCGGCACCAACGGCGCCGGCAAGACCACCACCCTGCGCACCCTCTCCGGCCTCCTCAAGCCCACCGCCGGCCGGATCACCTTCGACGGCCAGGACCTGAGCACCGTCCCCGCCCACAAGATCGTCGCCCTCGGGCTCGCCCACTCCCCCGAAGGCCGGCACATCTTCCCCCGCATGACCATCGAGGAGAACCTCCTCCTCGGCGCCTTCCTGCGCACCGACACGGCGGGCATCCAGTCCGACGTGGAACGCGCCTACACCCTCTTCCCCATCCTCGGCGAACGCCGCAAGCAGGCCGCCGGCACGCTGTCCGGCGGCGAGCAGCAGATGCTCGCCATGGGCCGGGCCCTGATGTCCCAGCCCAAACTGCTGATGCTGGACGAGCCCTCGATGGGCCTCTCCCCGCTGATGATGCAGAAGATCATGTCCACCATCGTCGAACTCAAGGCGTCCGGTACGACCATCCTCCTGGTCGAACAGAACGCCCAGGCCGCCCTGTCGCTCTCCGACCGCGGCTACGTCATGGAGACCGGCCGTATCGTCCTCTCCGGGACGGGCGCCGACCTCCTCCACGACGAGTCCGTCCGCAAGGCCTACCTCGGCGAGGACTGACCCCGCACACGCGAAAGGGCCCGGCGGATCCGATCCGCCGGGCCCTTCGCCTGCGCGCTACTCGCCCTTGTCGCCCTCTTCCGCCTTCTTGCGGTCCTGGGCCTCGCCCTCCTCGATGACCGCCTCGGCCACCGCCGCCATCGTCATCCGCCGGTCCATCGAGGTCTTCTGGATCCACCGGAAGGCAGCCGGCTCGTTCAGCCCGAACTTCGTCTGCAGCACACCCTTGGCGCGGTCCACCAGCTTCCGGGTCTCCAGCCGCTGGGTGAGATCCCCGATCTCCTTCTCCAGCTCCCGCATCTCGGTGTACCGCGACACCGCCATCTCGATCGCCGGCACCAGGTCCGCCTTCGAGAACGGCTTCACGATGTACGCCATCGCCCCCGCGTCCCGCGCCCGGTCCACCAGCTCCCGCTGCGAGAAGGCGGTCAGCATCAGGACGGGAGCCAGGTGCTTCTCGTGGATCTGCTCGGCGGCGGAGAGCCCGTCCAGGATCGGCATCTTCACGTCGAAGATCGCCAGATCCGGCTTCAACTCCTCCACCAGCCGCACCGCCGTCTCCCCGTCGCCGGCCTCACCGACGACGGTGTACCCCTCCTCCTCCAGCATCTCCTTCAGGTCGAGACGGATCAGCGCCTCGTCCTCGGCGATCACGATCCGGGTGATCTGGGGCATATCGGTCTCAAGCGGCTGTGCCTGCTCGTCGGCGGTGCTCACTGGGCTCCTAGTTCCGGCGGGGTACTGCATGCACGAGGGTACCTAGACACGGTATGTTTGAACTCGGCAGGGTCGGGGGGCAACCTTCGAAGCTGCGGGCGCCCCGGTAGCCCAGCGGAAGAGGCCATGGTCTCAAACACCATACAGCGTGGGTTCGAATCCCACCCGGGGTACTTTTCCTTCAATTCCAAAGTCACTTAGGCAAGCCTAATCGTTGGCGATCTTCATTCGTTCGGGTGGAAACGATTCCGTTCGCCTGCGCATTCGGCTTACGGGTCGCAAGATCGCCCGTATGGCAGTTCGATCCACTCGCGAAGAAGCCGTCCACCTCCTGCGCCGAGGCGTTGCTAACGCTGATGTTGCTCGGCGCCTGGGTGTCCCGAAGGGCACGGTCTCCTGGTGGAAGCACCAGGACCTCGCCAAACACAACAAGCTCCCCGGCCGCAAGCGCTCCACGTGCATGCACTGCCACGGCGATCAGATGAACCGCCCTGCATACGCGTACCTCCTGGGCCTTTACCTTGGGGACGGCCACATCCTGATGCCTGACGACTACTGTCGGACCCAGACCCTCCATATCACCTGCGACGACAAGTGGCCTGGGGTCATGGACGCCGTCGAGGAAGCGATGCGGCTAGTCTTTCCGAGGAACAAGCCCTGCCGAGTCCGGCGGACCGGCTGTCACAACGTCAAGGTCTACTCAAACCACCTGACCTGCCACTTCCCCCAGCACGGCCCCGGCAAGAAGCACGAGCGAACCATAGCCCTGGAGCCCTGGCAGCAGGAGATCGTGGACGCCCACCCCTGGGAGTTCCTGCGCGGCCTCATCCACTCCGACGGCTGCCGCATCACCAACTGGGCGACCCGCACCGTCAACGGCGTCACGAAGCGCCACGAGTACCCGCGGTACTTCTTCACCAACACCTCGACCGACATCATCGGCCTCTTCACCGCCACCCTCGACGCCGTCGGTGTCCAGTGGAAGGCATCGATCCCCCGCCCGACCGGCCAGGTCAACATCTCCGTCGCCCGCAAGGAATCCGTCGCCCTGATGGACGCCCACATCGGCCCCAAGTACTGACAACGCCATGTACGACATGGCCACGCGCCGGCGCGCGCTCGACCTCCACGCATCAGGCCTGACGTTCAGCCAGGTCAGCCGCGCGACGGGCATCTCCCGCTTCGCGATCCGCGAGTGGGCGTCCGGCACAGTCCCCAGCCCTCGCATGACCGCCGAGTGCCCGGTCCGCGACGGCCGGCTCGACCCATCCCGCCCACGCGCGGAGTACGCCTACCTGCTCGGCCTCTACCTCGGCGACGGCTGTATCAGCGAGGGCCGCCGCAAGGTCCACGCCCTCCGCATCGCCTGCTGCGATGCCTGGCCCGGCCTCATCGACGAGTGCGAGCGGGCCGTCTCCGCCGTCATGCCGCACAACAAGGTCAACCGCGTCCGCGCGCCCGGCTGCACCAGCGTCGTGAGCACCAGCAAGCACTGGCCCTGCCTGTTCCCGCAGCACGGCCCCGGCCCGAAGCACCTGCGGTCGATCTCCCTGGCGCCTTGGCAGCAGGAGATCGTGGACGCCCACCCGTGGGAGTTCCTGCGCGGGCTGATCCACTCCGACGGCTGCCGCATCACCAACTGGGCGACCCGCACCGTCAATGGCGTCACGAAGCGCTACGAGTACCCGCGGTTCTTCTTCACCAACACCTCGACCGACATCATCGGCCTCTTCACCGCAACCCTCGACGCCGTCGGCGTCGCCTGGAAGGCCGCTCCGCGCGCGACCGGCGCCACCAACATCTCCATCGCCCGCAAGGACTCCGTCGCCCTGATGGACGCCCACATCGGCCCCAAGTACTGACAGCGGCGCGACCCCTGGAAGGGCCGCGCCGCGTACGAAGCCTCAGTCGTCCAGGGTCCCCACGTGGTGGACGCGGACGAGGTTGGTGGAGCCGGCCAGGCCAGGCGGGGAGCCGGCGGTGATGACGACGATGTCGCCCTTCTGGCAGCGGCCGAGGGAGAGCAGGGCCGCGTCGACCTGTTCGACCATCTGGTCGGTGGTCGGGGCGAAGGGGCCGAGGAAGGTCTCCACGCCCCAGGTGAGGGCGAGTTGGCTGCGCACGGCCGGTTCGTAGGTGAAGGCGAGCACCGGGATGGGCGAGCGGTAGCGGGTGAGCCGCCGGGCGGTGTCGCCGGACTGGGTGAAGGCGACCAGGTACTTGGCGTGCAGGAAGTCGCCGATCTCGGCGGCCGCGCGGGCGACGGCGCCGCCCTGGGTCCGCGGCTTGCTGCCGGTGGTCAGCGGGGGCAGTCCGGCGGCCAGGATGTCGTTCTCGGCGGCTTCGATGATCCGGCCCATGGTCTTGACCGTCTCGATCGGGAACTTGCCGACCGAGGTCTCGCCGCTGAGCATCACCGCGTCCGTCCCGTCGAGGACGGCGTTGGCGACGTCGGAGGCCTCGGCGCGGGTGGGCCGGGAGGCGTTGATCATGGAGTCGAGCATCTGGGTCGCCACGATGACGGGCTTGGCGTTGCGCCTGGCCAGCTTGATGGCGCGCTTCTGGACCAGCGGGACCTGTTCGAGGGGCATCTCCACGCCCAGGTCCCCGCGGGCCACCATGATGCCGTCGAAGGCGTCCACGATGGAGTCGAGGTTCTCGACCGCCTGCGGCTTCTCGATCTTGGCGATGACCGGGACGTACCGCCCCTCCTCGGCCATCACCCGGTGCACGTCCTCGATGTCGCGCCCGGTGCGGACGAAGGAGAGCGCGATCAGGTCGGCGCCGGTGCGCAGCGCCCACCGCAGGTCGGCGACGTCCTTGTCGCTGAGTGCGGGGACGGAGACGGCGACGCCGGGGAGGTTGAGGCCCTTGTGGTCGGAGACGAGTCCGCCTTCGATGACGAGGCATCGCACCCGTGGTCCGTCGACGGCGACGACTTCCAGGGTGACGCGGCCGTCGTCGACGAGGATGCGTTCGCCGCGGCTGACGTCGCCGGCGAGGCCGGCGTAGGTGGTGCCGCAGATGTCCTTGTCCCCCACGACGCCGTTGTCGGTGGAGATGGTGAACTCGTCGCCGCGTTCGAGGAGTACGGGCCCGTGGGCGAAGGTGTCGAGTCGGATCTTCGGGCCTTGGAGGTCGGCGAGGACGCCGACGCTCCGGCCGGTCTCGTCGGCGGCCTTGCGGACGCGACGGTAGCGTTCTTCGTGTTCGGCGTGGGTGCCGTGGCTGAGGTTGAAGCGGGCGATGTCCATTCCGGCGTCGACCAGGGTCTTGATCTGCTCGTACGAGTCGGTGGCCGGCCCGAGGGTGCAGACGATTTTTGCTCGGCGCATACTGCTGAGGGTAGGCATTACCGGCGCGTAACCTCGACGTGGTTCCGGACTGCGGGATGACCTTTGTCGTAAGGCGAGTTGAACAATCTGACACTTCCTCAAACCGGTGTGCGAGGGGTCCGGCGAGGGGTCCGGCGCGGGGTCCGGCGAGGGGTTCGTCGAGGGTTGCTCGGGCGCCCCGCCGGAGCCCCCCTTCCGATGCGATTCCGTGAAACGGTGTTCACCCCTGGTTCACCGCACCTTCCGCCCGTGCTCCCCGCCCGGCGGGACGCTCGTCACCCCCGGGTGACCGCATCCGGGTGGCGGAGCAACGAGGGGGAGGCGCTCGCGATGAGACGACGCGCTCTGGGGGTGCTCGCAGCCCTGGCCCTGCTGGGCGGGGTGACGTACGCGCTGGTCCCGGAGGATGCCGGGACGGGCCCGGCGAAGACGGTCACGGTCACCGGGCTGATCGGTTCGGAGAAGCGGAGCTTCTTCGAGAACGCCGAGGTGAAGGCCGAGTTGGCGAAGCAGGGGGTGGAGGTGCGCGCCGACTCGACCGGTTCCTGGACGATGGGCGAGCAGGCGAGGAGCAGTTCCGGGCTGGACTTCGCGTTTCCGGCGAGCACGGCGCCGGCCCACGAGATCCAGCGCGACTGGGGGTTGCAGGACTCCCCGCTGGTGCCGTTCTACTCGCCACTGGTGGTGGTGGCGCACGCGCCGGTCGCGCAGATCCTCAAGGAGAGCAACCTGGCCGCGCGGGACGATTCGACCGGTGTGTGGACGTTCCGGATGGACGAGTACGTCCGTGCCCTCAAGGCCGGGCGCAAGTGGCAGGACCTGCCGGGCGCGGGGAGTCACGGGGAGTTGTCGGGCCCGATCTTCGTCACCACCACCGACCCGGAGAGTTCCTCCTCGGGGGCGCTGTACATCGCGCTGCTGTCGTACGTCCTGAACAACAACCTGGTGGTCTCCGACGACGCCGGGGTCGAGGCCGTCCGGCCGGTCCTGTACCAGGCGACCGCGCTGCAGGGCGGCCAGAAGAGCAGCAGTGACGAGCCGTTCCGGGACTTCCTGGCCGGGGTCGGCAACCCGCTGATCTTCGGCTACGAGTCGCAGGTCGCCGCGATGGCCGTCCAGGGCCAGCCGACGGGGGACATGGTGGTGATGTACCCGGACACCACGGCCTACTCCGACCACACGATCATCGCCCGCACCGAGAACGGCCGGAAGCTCGCCGGACTGCTGCAGAACGACGAGGCGCTGCGCGCCCTGGAGGTCCGGTTCGGCTTCCGTCCGCAGGCGGCCGGCGGCGCGTTCGCCGACCGGGTGAGGGACGTCAAGCAGCCGGTCTTCGCCCAGGACCTGAACGCGGCGAGGGTGAAGCAGGCGACCGTCCCGTCGCTGGACAACCTGACCAAGCTGACCAAGGCGGCGAAGGGGAGCCCGAAGTGAACCTCCTGACGAAGCGGCCGGCCCGGCTGGCCGCCGTCCTGGCGGCGGTGCTCGCCGCGGTGACCGCCTGCACCTCCTCCCCCGCCCCGGCGCCGGTGCCGAACCCGAGCGGCTCGCTGGCCGAGACGGCGCGCCCCGGGGTGCTGCGCGTCCTGGCCGGCAGTGAACTCCAGGACCTGCAACCGGTCCTGGACGACGCCCGGAAGGCGACCGGGGTGACGGTCCAACTGGCGTTCGGCGGCACGCTGGACGGTGCGGACGCCATCTCGGCCGGCCGGGCGGACGGCAAGTACGACGCGGTCTGGTTCCCGTCGAACCAGTACCTGCGGCTGGATCCGACCGGCAGGTCCAAGGTGCTGTCGGAGACTCCGGTGATGGTCTCCCCGGTGGCCGTGGGGGTGCGGTCCTCGGTCCTGGCCGACCTCGGCTGGGGGGACGGTTCGAAGGTCACCTGGGCGCAGATCGGCGACGCGGCCGCGGCCGGGAAGCTGTCGTACGGGATGTCCGACCCGTCGCGCTCCAACTCCGGCTTCTCCGCCCTGGTCGCGGTGGCCTCGGCGTTCTCCGGCGCGGGCGCGGCGCTGACCGCGGCGGACGTGCAGAAGGCGACGCCGCAGTTGAAGCAGTTCTTCACCGGCCAGAAGCTGACCTCGGGTTCCTCGGGCTGGCTGGCGCAGGCGTACGCCAAGGCCGAGCCGGGCCGGGTCGGCGCCCTGGTGAACTACGAGTCGGTGCTGCTGTCGCTGAACCGGACCCTGCCGGCGGACCAGCAGCTGACGGTGGTGCGCCCGGTGGACGGCGTGGTGTCGGCGGACTACCCGCTGTCGCTGCTGTCCTCGGCGGGGCAGGGCGAGCGGGAGTCCTTCCAGCGGCTGGTCGGCTACCTGTTGAAGGAGGACGTGCAGAAGCGCATCTCGGAGCTGACGCTGCGCCGCCCGGTGTCGGCGGGGGTGGCCCCGGCGGCGGGGCTGCCCACCGACCGCCGCCGTGAGCTGCCGTTCCCGGGCACCCGGGAGGTGGCGGACGGCCTGCTGGCCTCGTACCAGAACGAGCTGCGCCGCCCGTCCCGGACGGTGTACGTGCTGGACACCTCGGGTTCGATGGACGGCCAGCGGCTGGCCTCGCTCAAGGCGGCGCTGGGCCGGCTGACGGGTACGGACGACACCCGGGGGCTGCGCCGCTTCCGGGACCGCGAGGAGGTCACGCTGATCTCCTTCGCGTCGGCGGTGAAGTGGTCGAGGACCCACGTCGTCCCGGCCTCGGGCAGCCAGCCCGGTCCGGAGTCCGAACTGGCGGCGATCAACGCCGACGTCCAGTCGCTGCGGGCCGAGGGCGGTACGGCGCTGTACGACTCGCTGGAGCAGGCGTACCGGGTGATCGAGGCGCAGCAGAAGGCGGCGGGGGACGACCGGTTCACCTCGATCGTGCTGATGACGGACGGGGAGAGCAACGAGGGCGCGACGGACGGGGACTTCAGGCGCTTCCACGACGGGCTGCCGTCGGGCGAGAAGTCGATCCCGGTGTTCCCGATCAAGTTCGGGGAGGCGGCGGTGGGTCAGTTGCAGGGGATCGCGGACGTCAGCGGGGGCAAGCTGTTCGACGGCGGGGGTTCGCTGGACGGGGTGTTCGAGGAGATCCGTGGCTACCAGTGACGGGTACGGCCGGTGGCTGCTGCGCTACCTGGAGTCGACCAGGAACCTGGTCGGCTGCGGGGGCGGCGCCATCGGGCTGGGGCTGCACTTCGCGGGCCTGGGCGGGTCCTGGTGGCCGGGGGTGGTGGCGGGCCTGTACGGCGTCGGCGCCCTGCTGACGCCGGGCCCGCCGCCACCGCCGCCACCGCCCCCTCCTCCGCCGCCACCGCCACCGCCTCCGGCGCACCCCGAACTGGACGGGCTGGCCGCCTATCTGGAGACCGTCCCGCTGCCCGCTTCCGCCGGGGTGGACGCCCTGCTGGTGGCGTTGCGCGAGGCCGGTCCCGGCCCGGTGGCCGATCCGATCGTCCGGCACCGCCTGCCGGTCGCGGTGGACGGCTACCTACGGGCTCGCGCCTGGCTGCCGTGGGCGGAGCCGGACGCGCCGGACCCGGCGGCGGAGCTGGGCCGCGAGGTGAAGCAGCTGTCGGCCGAACTCGACTGACCGAAGTCGACCGACCGGCCGGAAGGCAGGGGCGGGGTGGCCGGAAATCGACCCTCCCGCCCCATACCACCCCTTTCTCCGCCCACCCCGGTCACGAACGAGTCGCCAAGATCTCACCTGTTGGAAACGTCGGAGGGCTATCCAGCGGCCCGGCTCGCACGGCAGACTTCTACGCGCGTCCTTCTACGCGCGTCACCGCTCTCGCGGACGCGCCACGCACGCCATTCGCACACAAGTTGACGGCCCATCCGCCGTCGTTCCCACTCGGGAGAGTCGTCCATGTCGCTGAACCGCCGTGACTTCGTCACCCGGTCCGCCGCCACCGCCGCCGGCGCCGCCCTGACCGGCGGAGCCCTCGTCGCCGCCGCCCCCGCCGCCGTGGCCGCCGAGCCGGGCACGGCGGCCGCCAAGGGCAAGAAGAAGCCGCCCCGCCGCCAGGCCTTCACCGTCATGGGCACCACCGACCTGCACGGCCGGGTCCTCAACTGGGACTACTTCACCGACGCCGAGTACGTCGACAAGGCCCACAACGCGGTCGGCCTCGCCAAGATCTCCACCCTGGCCAACCAGGTCCGCGAGGAGAAGGGCTGGGACCGCTGCCTGCTCATCGACTCCGGTGACATCATCCAGGGCACCCAGCTGAGCTACTACTACGCCCGGGTCGAGCCGATCGCCACCGACGGCGACAACGTGCCGGACCACCCGATGGCCGTCGCCATGAACCTCATGGGCTACGACGCCGCCGCGCTCGGCAACCACGAGTTCAACTACGGCATCCCCACCGTGAAGGCCTTCGAGGACCAGCTGGAGTTCCCGCTGCTGGGCGCCAACGCCCTGCACGCGAAGAACGAGAAGCCGGCCTTCAAGCCGTACGTGATCAAGGAGGTGTGGCTGGACGAGGACACCCCGATCAAGGTCGGCATCCTCGGCCTCACCAACCCCGGCATCGCGATCTGGGACAAGGCCAACGTGGCCGGGCAGATGGTCTTCCCGGGCATCGTCGAGACCGCCGCCAAGTACGTGCCCCGGATGAAGGCCGCGGGCGCGGACGTCATCGTGGTCTCCGCCCACTCCGGCATCGACGAGCCGACCACCTACGGCGACCAGCTGCCCTGGCCCGAGGACGCCTCCGGCGAGATGGCCGAGACCGTCCCGGACATCGACGCGGTGCTGGTGGGCCACACCCACAAGGAGGTCGCGCAGCGCCTCATCGTCAACAAGAAGACCGGCAGGACGGTCGTGCTCTCCGAGCCGCTGTGCTGGGGCCAGCGCCTGAGCTGCTTCGACTTCGAGGTCGAGTTCGTCGACGGCCACTGGAAGGTCGCCTCGGTCTCCTCCCGGGTGCTGAACTCCAACACCGTGCCGGAGAACCCGGAGATCAGCAACGCCATCGTCGGCCAGCACAAGAAGGTCGTCGCGTACGTCAACCAGAACATCGGCACCAGCAAGATCGAGCTGTCGATCGCCGAGGCCCGGTTCAAGGCCACCCCGATCATCGACCTGATCGGCAAGGTCCAGGCCGACGCCGTCAAGACCGCGCTGGCGGGCGGGCAGTACGCCAACCTCCCGGTCCTGGCCCAGGCCGCCCCGTTCAACCGCACCGCGCTGATCCCCTCCGGCCAGGTCAAGCTGCGCGACGCGGCCGGCCTGTACATCTACGAGAACACCCTGGAGGCCCGCATCCTGACGGGCGCCCAGCTCAAGGACTACCTGGAGTTCTCGGCGAAGTACTACTACCAGCTCGCCCCGGGCGCCCCGGTCGACAAGGACGCCATGACCGGCGCCGAGACCACCCCGGACTACAACTACGACTCGGTCTACGGCCTGAGCTACGACATCGACATCGCCCAGCCCAAGGGCCAGCGGATCGTCAACCTCAGCTTCCAGGGCAAGCCGATCGACCCGAACGCCCAGTTCGTGTTCGCGGTCAACAACTACCGCGCCAACGGCGGCGGCAACTTCCCGCACGTCGCCACCGCCAAGGTGGTCTGGACGAACTCCGACGAGATCCGCAACACCATGATCGCCTGGGTCAAGGCCAAGGGCGTCATCGACCCCGCCGACTTCTTCACCAACTCCTGGCGCCTCGTCCGCGCCGGCCAGCCGGTGTTCTAGTCACAGCTTTCCATGAAGGCCGTCTGCCCCCGCGCAGACGGCCTTCATGCCGTTCCCGCTGGAAGAATGGAGCCATGAGCGAGTTCCAGATTCCCGACCGCCACGCCCGGCTGCTCGAGTACGCGCAGAGCCTGACGCCCCCGGCCGGATGGAAGATCGAGATCTCCGGCGACGAGATCATCATGATGGCCGGCCCGTCCGCGATCCATCAGCGCAACCTCCTGCTGGTCCGCAGGCAGTTCGAGGCGCACGAGCCGGCCGACATGATGCCGAGCGAGAACACGGACCTCGCCTCCCCCAACGTGGGAAAGCTGCGCAACCCCGACCTCACCTACATCCCTCTGGAGTCGGCCGGCAACCCGACCCCCGCCGAGCAGGCCGCCATCGCGGTCGAGATCGTCTCCCCGTCGAACCCTGAGAACGACCTGGTCGGCAAGGTCCGCGACTATCCGCTGATGGGCATCCCGCTCTACCTCCTGATCGACCCGCGCGAGGGCGACATCACCCTCTACTCGGACCCCTCCGACGGCGGCTACCACCAGTGCTGGCACGGCAAGTTCGGGGACCGCGTGCCGATCCCGGCGCCCTTCGACTTCAAGCTCGCCACCGACGGCCTGGTCCGCTACCCCGCCTGAGCCGCCGTCTAGAACGGGAACGGCGCCCGGCCGTGCTGCACCGAGATCCACTTCACCGTGGTGAAGGCGTCCACCGTGTACTCCCCGTTGAGGCGCCCGACGCCGGAGTTCTTCTCCCCGCCGAACGGCACCCCGGGCTCGTCCGCGATGGTCCCGCCGTTGACGTGGATCATGCCGGTCTCGATCCGCTGGGCGACCCGCACACCGCGCTCGACGTCCGCGGTGTGCACCGCGCCGCTGAGCCCGAAGGGCGTGTGGTTGGCCAGCCGGACGGCCTCCTCCTCGCCGTCGAAGGGCACCAGCAGGACGACCGGGCCGAAGAGTTCGCGCTGCAGGATGGGCGCGTCCTCGGCCAGGTCGGTGAGCACGGTGGGCGCCATCAGGCTGCCGGCCGTGGCCCCGCGGAGCAGGGCGGTGGCGCCGCCGGCGACGGCCTGGTCGACCTGGGCGTTGATGGCGTCGGCCTGGACGGAGTTGATCAGCGGGCCGATGTGGGTGGCCGGGTCCCGGGGGTCGCCGACGGTCAGCGAGGCGACCTTGGCGACGAACTTCTCGGTGAACTCGGCGAGCACCCGCCGGTCCACCAGCACCCGGTTGGCGGCCATGCAGACCTGGCCCTGGTGGACGAAGCGGCTGAACACGGCCGCGTCCACGGCGTAGTCGACGTCGGCGTCGTCCAGGACGATCAGCGCGCTGTTGCCGCCGAGTTCCAGTACCGACCGCTTGAAGTGGGCGGCGGCGACGGTGGCGACGTGCCGGCCGATCTGGTCGGAGCCGGTGAAGGAGATCACCTTGGGCACCGGGTGCTCCAGGAAGCTGTCGCCGATCTCCGCGATGTCGGTGATGACGACGTTCAGCAGGCCGGGCGGCAGGCCCGCGTCCTCGAAGAGCTTGGCGATCAGGCTGCCGCCGACGATCGGGGTCTCCTGGTGCGGCTTGAGCACCACGCCGTTGCCGAGCGCGAGCGCCGGGCCGATCGCCTTGAGGGCGAGGAACAGCGGGAAGTTGAACGGGCTGATCACGCCGACCACGCCGACCGGCAGCCGGTAGAGGCGGTTCTCCTTGCCGGGGGCGGGGGAGGGCAGCAGCCGGCCCTCGGTGGCCACCGACAGGTGCAGGCACTCCCGCAGCACGTCCTTCACCAGGGAGAGTTCGAAGCCGGCCTTGAGCGCGGTGCCGCCGAGTTCGGCCATCACGGCCCGGACGATCTCGCCCTCGCGCTCCTCCAGCAGCCGCAGCGCCCGCTCGAAGACCAGGCGGCGCTGGTAGGGGTTGGTGGCGGCCCAGGAGCGCTGGGCGCGCTCGGCGGCGCGGTAGGCCCGGTCGACCTCGGCGACGGTGGCCACGGTGATGGTGGCCAGCTTGTCCCCGGTGTAGGGGTCGACGTCGACGATGTCCCAGGAGCCGCTGCCGCTGCACCATTCGCCGTCGATGTACTGCAGCGCCAACTCGGAGAAGTACGACATCTGTTCCCTCTCGTGCCCGACCTGATGGGAGCTCATCGTACTGATGTGTCAGAGCTCTTGGCGTACGGAGAGCAGAAGATCGCGGGTCCGTTCGGGTCCGAGGCTCTCGGCGAGCAGCCCGTCCATCGCCTGCCGGTACGAGGCGACCTCGGCGGGCTTGTCCACGTAGAGGGCGGTGGTGAACTGCTCCAGGTAGACGACGTCGGCGAGTTCGGCCTCGGCGAAGCCCAGCACGCTGAACGCACCGCTCTCGGCGCTCAGCGCGGCGCCGCCGAGCGGGCGCACCTGGAGGCGCACGTTGGGCAGTTCGGAGAGCTGGAGGAGGGTGTCGAGCTGGCCGCGCATCAGCTCGGGCCCGCCCCAGGGGCGGCGCAGCGCGGCCTCGTCGAGGACGGCGTGCAGGTGCGGCGGGTGGTCGGCGGTGAGCAGGTCCTGGCGCTTGCGCCGCACCTCGACCCGGCGTTCGACCTCGTCGTCGCGGAGGCCGTGGCAGCCGGCGTGGATGACGGCGCGGGCGTAGTCGGCGGTCTGCAGCAGCCCGTGCACGAACTGGACCTCGTAGCTGCGGATCTCGGCGGCGGCCTCCTCCAGGCCGAGGTAGTTCTGGAACCAGGCGGGCAGCACGTCGCCGTAGTCGTGCCACCAGGAGGTGGCGTTGGCCTCCCGGACGAGGCCGAGGACGTTGGCCCGTTCCTGTTCGGCGTCGACGCCGTAGAGGGTGAGGAGGTCGGCGACGTCGCGTTCCTTGAAGCCGACCCGGCCGAGTTCCATCCGGCTGATCTTGGACTCGGAGGCGCGGATCGAGTACCCGGCCTCCTCGCGGCTGACGCCTCTGGCCTCGCGGAGCTTGCGCAGCTGGCTGCCGAGCAGCAGGCGCCGTACGGTGGCGCCTCCGCCTGCCTGAGTCGTGCCCATCGAAGTCAACCTCCGCACTCGTGCAGCCCCCCGGCCGTCGGCCGCAGTCTGCCACCTGGCACTGACGAGCAACAGCCCGTGCCGGGTCGCATTCCGGTCGCGGTGCGAAGCCTGGGAGAAAGCTGTGAGGCGACCCTCGGTGCACGGACGGACGCGCAGGTGGGAGCGCAGGTGGGAGCCCCTGGTAAGGGGCGGGTGAGAGCCCTGGCGGGGCGCGGGTGAGAGGCGCCTGGGAACGCGGAAGGGAACGCGACGGGAAGCCCCGGGAACGCGAAGGGGAACGCGTTCGGGAACGCGAAAGGAAACCCGAGAGGGAACCCGGGAGCGAACGCGACGGCGCCCGCCCTCCAACTGGTCGGGGAAGAGGGCAGGCGCCAGGAGACCGCGTTGGCCCGGCGACGCTGGCGGGGGCAGCGGGTTGAGCTCCCGGCGATGCGGCGCCGGGGGTTCGGGGTGGGCCGGTCGGACCGTCGGCCCTCAGACCACCAGGGGGCGGTCGGTGGGCCGGATCGGGGCGGGAAGCGGGGTCTTGCCGCCCAGGTGCTTGTCCACCGCGGCGGCGGCCGAACGGCCTTCCGCGATGGCCCAGACGATCAGTGACTGGCCACGGCCGGCGTCTCCGCAGACGTACACGCCATCGACATTGGTGGCGAACCGGCCGTCGCGGGCAATGTTACCGCGTGTGTCGAGGTCGAGGCCGAGCTGCTCGACCAGGCCGTTCTTCACGTCCGTCCCGGTGAAGCCCATGGCCAGGGTGACCAGCTGGGCCGGGAGGGCCCGCTCGGTGCCGGGGACGGGCTCGAACCGGCCGTCCTTGAACTCGACCTCGACCAAGTGCAGTTCCTGGACGTTGCCGTCCTCGTCGCCGGTGAAGTGGGTGGTGTTGACGGAGTAGATCCGCTCGCCGCCCTCCTCGTGCGCGGAGGTGACCTTGTAGGTCATCGGCATGGTGGGCCAGGGCTGGTGGCCGGGCCGCTCCTCGCCGGGGCGCGGCATGATCTCCAGCTGGGTGACGGAGAGGGCGCCCTGGCGGTGGGCGGTGCCGACGCAGTCGGCGCCGGTGTCGCCGCCGCCGATGACGACCACGTGCTTGCCCTTGGCGCTGATCGGGGAGTCGACGAGGTCGCCCTCCTGGACCTTGTTGGCCAGCGGCAGGTACTCCATCGCCTGGTGGACGCCCTTGAGCTCGCGTCCGGGCACCGGCAGGTCGCGGGCGGTGGTGGCGCCGGCGGCGATCACCACGGCGTCGAAGCGCTCGCGCAGCTGCTGGCCGGTGATGTCCTCGCCGACGTGCACGCCGGTGCGGAACCGGGTGCCCTCGGCCCGCATCTGCTCGATGCGGCGGTTGATGTGGCGCTTCTCCATCTTGAACTCGGGGATGCCGTAGCGCAGCAGTCCGCCGATCCGGTCGGCGCGCTCGTACACCACCACGGTGTGCCCGGCCCGGGTGAGCTGCTGGGCGGCGGCCAGGCCGGCCGGGCCGGAGCCGACGACGGCGACGGTCTTGCCGGAGAGCCGCTCCGGGATCTGCGGGGTGACCCCGCCGCGGTCCCAGGCCTTGTCGATGATGGTGACCTCGACGTTCTTGATGGTCACCGCGTCCTGGTTGATGCCGAGCACGCACGCCGACTCGCAGGGCGCCGGGCACAGCCGCCCGGTGAACTCCGGGAAGTTGTTGGTGGCGTGCAGGCGCTCGATGGCGCCGGTGAAGTCGTCGCGGTAGGCGAGGTCGTTCCACTCGGGGATGAGGTTCCCGAGCGGGCAGCCGTTGTGGCAGAACGGGATGCCGCAGTCCATGCAGCGGCCGGCCTGCTTGGTGATGATCGGCAGGAGGCTGCGCTCGACGTAGACCTCGTTCCAGTCCTTGATCCGCACGTCGACCGGGCGGCGCTCCGCCAGCTGCTTGGGCGTGGTCAGGAAGCCCTTGGGGTCAGCCATGTGCCGCCTCCATCATCTTGCGAGTGGTCTCGGTCTCGGAGAGACCGTCGCGCTCGGCGGCGTCCTTGGCGGCGAGCACTGCCTTGTAGTCGGTCGGCATGATCTTGGAGAAGCGGGAGACCCCGCTGCCCCAGTCGGCCAGGAGCTCGGCGGCGACGGTGGAGCCGGTCTCCTCGTAGTGCTGCTGCACGATCTCGCGCAGCCAGTCGCGGTCGGCGGCGGTCGGGGCCTCGATGCCCACCATGCCGTCGTTGACGTTGGCGGGGCGCAGGTCCAGGACGTACGCGACGCCGCCGGACATGCCCGCCGCGAGGTTGCGCCCGGTCTCGCCGAGGATGACGACCCGGCCGCCGGTCATGTACTCCAGGCCGTGGTCGCCGACGCCCTCGACGACGAGGGTGGCGCCGGAGTTGCGGACGGCGAAGCGCTCACCGGCCTTGCCGCGCAGGTGGATCCGGCCGGAGGTGGCGCCGTAGCCGATGGTGTTCCCGGCGATGACGTGGTTCTGGGCGTCGTTGCCGATGGCCGCGGCCTCACGGGCCGGGCGGACGACGAGCACGCCGCCGGAGAGGCCCTTGCCCACGTAGTCGTTGGCGTCGCCCTCCAGCCGCAGGGTGATCCCCTTCGGCACGAAGGCGCCGAAGGACTGTCCGGCGGAGCCGGTGAAGGTGACGTCGATGGTCCCCTCCGGCAGGCCCTCGCCGCGGTACCGCTTGGTCACCTCGTGGCCGAGCATGGTGCCGACGGTGCGGTTGACGTTGCGGATCGGCAGCTGGATCCGCACCGACTCGCCGCGTTCCAGGGCGTCCTCGGCCAGGGTGATCAGCTGGTTGTCCAGGGCCTTGTCGAGCGCGTGGTCCTGCTCGGTGGTGCGGTGCCGGGCGGCGCCCTCGGGCAGCTCGGGCACGTGGAAGAGCGGGGCCAGGTCGAGCCCGGCGGCCTTCCAGTGGTCCACGGCAGCCTGGGCGTTGATGTGCTCGGCGCGGCCGACGGCCTCCTCGATCGAGCGGAAGCCCAGCGAGGCCAGGATCTCCCGGACCTCCTCGGCGATGAACTCGAAGAAGTTGACCACGAATTCGGGCTTGCCGGAGAAGCGCTCGCGCAGCACCGGGTTCTGGGTGGCGACGCCGACCGGGCAGGTGTCCAGGTGGCAGACGCGCATCATGATGCAGCCGGAGACGACCAGCGGGGCGGTGGCGAAGCCGAACTCCTCGGCGCCGAGCAGCGCGGCGATGACCACGTCGCGGCCGGTCTTCAACTGGCCGTCGGTCTGGACGACGATGCGGTCGCGCAGCCCGTTGAGCAGCAGGGTCTGCTGGGTCTCGGCGAGGCCGAGCTCCCAGGGGCCGCCGGCGTGCTTGAGCGAGGTGAGCGGCGAGGCGCCGGTGCCGCCGTCGTGTCCGGAGACCAGCACCACGTCGGCGTGCGCCTTGGAGACGCCGGCCGCGACCGTCCCGACGCCGACCTCGGAGACCAGCTTCACGTGGATGCGGGCCGCCGGGTTGGCGTTCTTGAGGTCGTGGATCAGCTGGGCCAGGTCCTCGATCGAGTAGATGTCGTGGTGCGGCGGCGGGGAGATCAGGCCGACGCCCGGGGTGGAGTGCCGGGTCCTGGCGACCCACGGGTAGACCTTGTGGCCGGGCAGCTGGCCGCCCTCGCCGGGCTTGGCGCCCTGGGCCATCTTGATCTGGATGTCGTCGGCGTTGACCAGGTACTCGGAGGTGACGCCGAAGCGGCCGGAGGCGACCTGCTTGATCGCCGAGCGGCGCTCGGGGTCGTACAGGCGGTCCGGGTCCTCGCCGCCCTCGCCGGTGTTGGACTTGCCGCCGAGGCGGTTCATCGCGATGGCGAGGGTCTCGTGGGCCTCCAGCGAGATCGAGCCGTAGGACATCGCGCCGGTGGAGAAGCGCTTGACGATCTCGGAGACCGGCTCGACCTCCTCCACCGGGATCGGCTCCCGGCCGAGGCCGTCCAGCTGGAACAGGCCGCGCAGCGTCATCAGCCGCTCGGACTGCTCGTTCACCCGGTCCGTGTACTGCTTGAAGATGTCGTACCGGCGGTTGCGGGTGGAGTGCTGGAGGCGGAAGACGGTGTCCGGGTCGAACAGGTGGGGCTCGCCCTCGCGGCGCCACTGGTACTCGCCGCCGATGTCCAGCGCGCGGTGCGCGGCCGGGATGCCGGAGGCCGGGTACGCCTTGGCGTGCCGGGCGGCGGTCTCCTTGGCGATCTCCTCCAGGCCGATCCCGCCGAGCTTGGTGGTGGTGCCGGCGAAGTAGTCGTCGACCAGGCCCTGGGAGAGGCCGATGGCCTCGAAGACCTGGGCGCCACGGTAGGAGGCGACGGTGGAGATGCCCATCTTGGACATCACCTTGAGCACGCCCTTGCCGAGCGCCTTGATCAGGTTCTTGATCGCCTTCTCGGCCTCGACGCCCTGGATGAAGACGCCCTGCGCGACCAGGTCCTCGACCGACTCCATCGCCAGGTAGGGGTTGACGGCCCCGGCGCCGTAGCCGATCAGCAGCGCGACGTGGTGCACCTCGCGCACGTCACCGGCCTCGACCAGCAGTGACACCTGGGTGCGCTGCTTGGTGCGGATCAGGTGGTGGTGGATCGCGGAGGTGAGCAGCAGCGAGGGGATCGGGGCGTGCTCGGCGTCGGAGTGCCGGTCGGAGAGCACGATGATCCGGGCGCCGTCGGCGATCGCGGCGTCGGCCTCGGCGGCGATCTCCGCGAGCCGGGCGGCCAGGCCCGCTCCCCCGCTGGCGACCTTGTACAGGCCGGACAGCGTGACGGCCTTGAGGCCGGGCTGGTCGCCGTCGGCGTTGATGTGGACCAGCTTGGCCAGCTCGTCGTTGTCGATCACCGGGAAGGTGATGCCGACGGAGCGGCAGGAAGCGGACTCGGCGGCCAGCAGGTTGCCCTCGGGGCCGAGGTTGGACAGCAGCGAGGTGACGAGCTCCTCGCGGATGGCGTCCAGCGGCGGGTTGGTGACCTGCGCGAAGAGCTGGACGAAGTAGTCGAACAGCAGCCGCGGCTTCTCGCTCAGCGCGGCGATCGGCGAGTCGGTGCCCATCGAGCCGAGCGCCTCGGCGCCGGTCCTGGCCATCGGCGCCAGGATGACGCGCAGCTCCTCCTCGGTGTAGCCGAAGGTCTGCTGGCGGCGGGTGACGGAGGCGTGGGTGTGGGCGATGTGCTCGCGCTCGGGCAGCTTGGCGAGCTGGATCTGCCCGGCGCCGACCCACTCCTCGTAGGGGTGCTCGGCGGCGAGGGCGGACTTGAGCTCCTCGTCCTCGACGATCCGGCCCTCGACGGTGTCCACCAGGAACATCCGGCCGGGCTGGAGGCGGCCCTTCCTGGTGACCTTCTCCTGGTCGATGTCGAGCACGCCGACCTCGGAGGAGAGGACGACCAGGCCGTCCTCGGTGATCCAGTAGCGGGCGGGGCGCAGGCCGTTGCGGTCGAGCACGGCGCCGATCTGGGTGCCGTCGGTGAAGGTGACGCAGGCCGGGCCGTCCCAGGGCTCCATCAGGTTGGAGTGGTACTGGTAGAAGGCGCGGCGGGCCGGCTCCATGGTGGCGTGGTTCTCCCACGCCTCCGGGATCATCATCAGCACCGAGTGCGGCAGCGAGCGGCCGCCGAGGTGCAGCAGTTCCAGGACCTCGTCGAAGGACGCGGAGTCCGAGTGGTCGGGCGTGCAGATCGGGAAGATCCGCGACAGGTCCCCTGGAATCAGGTCGGTCGCGAGCTGCGACTCCCGGGCCCGCATCCAGTTGCGGTTGCCCTTCACCGTGTTGATCTCGCCGTTGTGCGCGACGAAGCGGTACGGGTGGGCGAGCGGCCAGCTCGGGAAGGTGTTGGTGGAGAACCGCGAGTGCACCAGGCCGATGGCGGACGCGTAGGTGCGGTCCGACAGGTCGGGGAAGAAGGGCTCCAGCTGGCCGGTGGTCAGCATGCCCTTGTAGACGATGGTGCGGGCGGACAGCGACGGGAAGTACACCCCGGCCTCGCGCTCGGCCCGCTTGCGGACCACGAAGGCGACCCGGTCCAGCTCGATCCCCGACCGGCCCTGCTGGGCCGGGTCCTGTCCGACCGGCGCGGACGCGAGGAAGAGCTGCCGGAAGCGCGGCATCACGCTGCGTGCGGTGGCGCCGAGCAGGTCGGGGGTGACCGGCACGTCGCGCCAGCCGAGGACGGTCAGGTCCTCCTCGGCCGCGATGGCCTCGATCTGCGCGACGGCGGCACCGGCGGCCTCGTCCTCGTCCGGGAGGAAGGCGATGCCCACCGCGTAGGAGCCGGCGGCCGGGAGCTCGAAGTCGACCTTGCCGCGCAGGAACGCGTCCGGGACCTGGGTCAGGATGCCCGCGCCGTCACCGGAGTCCGGCTCGGCGCCGGTGGCGCCGCGGTGCTCCAGGTTGCGCAGGACGTTCAGCGCCTGCTCGACGATGGTGTGGTCGGCGATGCCGGTCAGCGTGGCGACGAAACCGACGCCGCAGGCGTCGTGCTCGTTCCGCGGGTCGTACAGGCCCTGAGCAGCAGGTCGCGCATCCGGCACGAGCGCGTACGGCCGGCGGTCGGCGCCGGCCTGGGGCTCGTTGGCGGAGTGCATGGATGCAGACAGCATCGGCTCTCCCGTCGTCGTCTTTCGGCAAGTTGGTGCAAGTAGGGACGACGTTGGCCCTGATGCGGTGAATCGATGTCGTGCAAGTTACATGATGCCCAGGATCCCGAGAAGCGGAATATCCCGTCCACATGGCGGACGGACGCGCAGGTCAGGGGGCCGGAGAAGAGGACGTGCCACAGTGCACGTCCCGACGATTGTGCCCGGCCGTCCCCGGCCTGAAACAGGGGCGAAACCGGATCGCCACACAAGCCGATCATGAACGCCTGGGAATCCATCCCGGGACCCTGGCTCCCGGATGCGATTCCGCGGCTCGGAGGCCCGGATGATGAGACGATGCCGGGCAACGGGCGACGTCCATGTGTGAAACGTCACCCGTTGCCCGGCATAGTCATGCAGCGCTGTTGCCGTGCACCGCAGCGTCGGCCCCAGGGCGTGTCTTGTGGATCAGGTCGGACCAGACCGCGGCGTCAGGGTGCGTGCATCGCAAGGCGGAGGAGGGAGTCCATGCGGAGCATCGGCGACCGACGACAACGCGGCGAGGTGCGTGCCCTGGCGTCGCGGGCCTGGCCTGATCCACAAGACACGCCCTAGCCGACGTGCCCGCCGATCAGCCACCCCAGCAGGTACGTCACCCCGGCCGCGGCCCCGCCCAGCACCAGCTGCCGCAGCCCGCTGAACCACCAGCTGCGCGCCGTCACCCGGGCCACCACCGCGCCGCACAGGAACAGCCCCAGCCCCGCCAGGACCATCGCCGGCAGCAGCGTGGTCGCCCCCAGCAGGTACGGCAGCAGCGGCAGCAGCGCGCCCAGCGCGAAGCACAGGAAGGACGAGCCGGCCGCGACCAGCGGCGAGGGCAGGTCGTTGGGGTCGATCCCCAGCTCCTCCCGGGCGTGCACCTCCAGCGCCAGCTCCGGATCCCGGGACAGCTGCCGGGCCACCTCGTGGGCGAGCTCCGGGTCCACCCCGCGCGAGACGTACACCTGCGCCAGCTCGGCCAGCTCACCGTGCGGGTTGCGGCTCAGCTCCAGCCGCTCGGCCTCGATCTCGGCCTGCACCAGCTCCCGCTGGGAGGCCACCGAGGTGTACTCCCCCGCCGCCATCGAGCAGGCACCGGCCGCCAGGCCCGCCAGCCCGGTGAGGATCACCGTGCCGTTGGAGGCCGCGCCGCCGACCACGCCGGTCATCAGCGCGAAGTTCGACACCAGGCCGTCCACCGCCCCGAACACCGCGGGCCGCAGCCAACCGCCGTTGACGTCCCGGTGGTGGTCGGCCGCGGGTATCCGCGGGTGCTGGGCGGGCTCGGCTTCCAGGGTGCTCGCAGTCACGGTTCTTCCCCTCCGTCTTTCGTTCGTCGCCCCGACCGTAGCCCCGTTGACCTGCGCATTTCCAGCAAAGTAAGGCTGTCCGAACAGCACTGAGGCCACCCTTCGCAAGGGTGGCCTCAGTTGCGGGGAAGTCCCTGGTCAGATCGGGTTCTTGGCGTCCTTGCCGGCCTTGTCGGCGTCCTTGCCGGCCTTCTCGGCGCCCTCGTCGGCCGGTTCGGCCGCCGCCTCTTCGTCCAGCAGTCGAGACGGCTTGTCCCCGTCCACCGTCTCGCTCGGCTTCGGAACCGCCGCCGCGTCCGCCTTCTTCCGCGCCGCGTCCTTCTCCTGCGCCGCGTCCTTCTCCTCAGCCGTGTCCTTCTCCTCGGCCTCGCCGGCCTCGGCGTGCGCCGCCGGGTCGATGCTCGCCGGGTCCTCCCGGCCGGGCCGCTTCTTCCCGACGACCACGAAGTACACGACGGCGCCGATGAACACCACGATCGAGGTCCAGTCGTTCAGCCGCAGGCCGAAGTAGACGTGCGCCTCGTCGATCCGCAGCCACTCGGTCCAGAACCGGCCCACCGTGTACGCGGCGACGTACAGCGCGAAGGCCCGGCCGTGGCCCAGCCGCCAGCGCCGGTCCGCCCAGATCACCAGCAGCGCGACGGCCACGTCCCAGATCGACTCGTACAGGAAGGTCGGGTGGAAGACCCCGTTCACGACCTCGCCGTCGGGCAGCGTCTTGTGGATCTCCAGGCCCCACGGCAGCGTGGTGGCCCGCCCGTACAGCTCCTGGTTGAAGTAGTTGCCCCAGCGGCCCATCGCCTGCGCGAGCGCGATGCCCGGCGCGATGGCGTCGGCGTAGGCGGGCAGCGGCACGCCCCGGCGGCGGCAGCCGATCCAGGCGCCGACCGCGCCGAGCGCGACCGCGCCCCAGATGCCGAGGCCGCCCTCCCAGATCTTGAAGGCGTTCCAGGGGTTCTTCCCCTCGCCGAAGTAGAGCTGGTGGTCCGTGATCACGTGGTACAGCCGGCCGCCGACGAGGCCGAAGGGCACGGCCCACACGGCGATGTCACCGACGGTGTGCTTGGCACCGCCCCGGGCGACCCAGCGCTTGCTGCCGAGCCAGACGGCCGCGACGACCCCGAGGATGATGCAGAAGGCGTAGGCGCGCAGCGGGATCGGTCCGAGGTACAGGACGCCCCGCGACGGGCTGGGAATGTAGGCGATATCCATGGCGGTTCCGACGCTACAGGGTCCGGCGTCCCCATCCGACACCCCCGGGGTCACAGAAACCGAACGACGAATGCCGCCGCCCCCTCCCGGACGGAAGGGGGCGGCGGGCCGGGTGCGCTCAGCCGGCCGACGGCGAGGGGTTGTTGGCCTCCGAGGCGGCGGCGGTGGGCGCCGGGGTCTGACCGTTCGAGCCCGCCGTACCCAGCTGCTTGCCCTGGTTGGCGGCGTCCACCCACTTCGCCAGGTTCGCCGGGGTGATCTCCTCGTTGCCGTTCTTCGGGTAGATCGGCTGGCCGTTGAGCAGCACCGTCGGGGTGGACTTGTAGCTGGACTTGTCGAAGTCCTGCTGCACCGCCGACACCCATCCGCCGTACTTGTTGTCGTTGACGCAGGCCTGGAACTCCAGCGTGTCCAGCCCCGCCACCTGCTTCGCCAGGTTGAGCAGCACGGCCTTGTTCCCGAAGGCGTCGTTGGTCTCGTCCGGCTGGTTGCGGTACAGCACGTCGTGGTAGTCCCGGAAGTGCCCGGCGTCCTGGGCGCAGGCCAGCGCGTTGGCCCCGTTCTTCGAGCCCTTGCCCGGCACCGCGCGGTCGATGAACGACACCACGTGGGTGTTGGTGTAGATCTTCCCGGCGTCCTCGAGCTGGTCGATGGTGGCCGAGAACTCGCGCTCGAAGATCCCGCAGGCCGGGCAGCGCGGGTCCTCGTACACGGTGAGCACCGACGGCGCGTTGCTGGCGCCGACCGGGATGACCAGGTTCTTGTCGCCGATCGTCCCGGCCGGGGCGGCGGTCGGGGTCTCCGGCTTGGAGCGCTGGTTCTGCACCAGTACGCCGGTGACCACCGCGGCGGCGATCACCACGAGCACCGCTCCGCCGACGATCAGCTTCTTCCTGCGCCGCGAGCCGGCCTCCTCGGCCGCCCGCTGCTCCAGCATCCGCTCACGGGCGGTGCGCTTGCCTTCTCGGTTCTTCTCACTCATTGCCTTGACATCCACGGTCTGGGGCCTTCGTCGGGTGCGGGGATGGGAATGGCCGGACGGGTCAGCTCGCCAGCCAGCCGTCGGCCGAGAGCCGGGTGCGGGGCCGCCACAGCAGGAAGGCGGCCAGCAGCAGGAAGCCGGTGTCGCGGAGGATCTCCTGCAGGTACTCGGTCTGCGAGGCGTCGACGTGCCCTCCGCCGCCGAAGCAGCCGCAGTCGATGGAGATCCCGCGCGCCCAGGCCGAGGCGATCCCGGCGATGAAGGCGAGCAGCAGCAGCGCCGACACCCCGGCGACCAGCCGGACCCCGAGGCCGACCACCAGCAGCAGGGCGAGCGCCAGCTCCAGGAAGGGCAGCCCGTAGCCGATCGGCTTGACCAGGCCCTCGGGCAGGATCTCGTACGCCCGTACCGCCTGGGCCGCCTCCGCCGGGTCGGCGATCTTCGCCAGCCCGGCCCACCCCCAGACCACGGCCAGGCCGAGCCGGGCAGCCGTGCCGATCCACTCGCTCCGGACCGGCGCCCGCCGCGGCGCGGGCGCGGAGCCGCCGGACTGCACAGCCGGCCCCGCCATCAGGGAACCCCCCTCGGGAAACTCGTTCACTTCCTGACGAACCGTAAGGGATGAAGGCCGGTTCCTCCGGATTCACGAATTAAGCCGGACGAGTGACGTTCCGTCCGATTCCCCTCGAACACCCCTACGTCACCGGCACCCCTGCATCCGCCCCGGGTCGAACAGCTCCGGCCGCCCCTCGTGGTGTCCCCGCGCGACCCGCTCCGCCGCGTCCCACCGCGCCGCCTCCGCACAGGCCACCGCCTCCCGCTCGGCCCGCTCCGCCCCCCGCTTGGCCAGGGCCTGCCCCACCTCGGTGTGCGCGCCGACCGCGGCCCCCAGAGCCAGCGCGGCCGCCGCCGCCCGCAGCAGCACGGCCCGATGAAGCCCAGCCACCCGCTCACCCCTTCGCTCGCCCGGCCGCCCCCGTACACGTGGTTCGTGCACTCGTCCCTCCACTCAACGCCGGTCAACCCCGCCTGATGCGTGTCGCCCCCGCTCTTCACCCGTTCGGGGCCGCCGCACCGCTGACGCCCCCGGAAAAGCCGACGGCCCGCTCCCCCCGGAGGGGGAACGGGCCGTCGGCCGACGACTGCTGCCGCGGGTCAGCGCCTGCGCACGCCCGCCGCCAGTTCCCCGGCCAGCGCGCGGACCGCGGCCAGGCCGGCGGCCTCGTCCGCACCGGCCGCCAGAATCCGCTTCACGAACGCGGACCCGACGATGACGCCGTCCGCGAACCGGGCGACCTCCGCCGCCTGCTCGGCGTCGGAGACGCCGAGCCCGACGCAGACCGGCAGGTCGGTGGTGGCCCGGGTCCGGGCGACCAGGTCCTCCGCCAGCGAGCCCACCGCCGACCGCGTCCCGGTCACGCCCATGACGGCGGCCGCGTAGACGAAGCCGCTCCCGGCCGCCGTGACCTCCGCCAGCCGCGCGTCCTTGCTGCTCGGCGCGACCACGAACACGGTGTCCAGCCCGTGCTCGTCCGCCGCCTTGCGCCACTCCTCGGACTCCTCCACCGGCAGGTCCGGCAGGATGCACCCGGCCCCGCCCGCGGCGGCCAGGTCGGCCGCGAAGCGCGCCACCCCGTACCGGTCGACCGGGTTCCAGTAGGTCATCACCAGCACCGCCGTCCCGGGGTGGGCGGCGGACACCTCCTGGACGGTGCGCAGCACGTCCTTGATCCGCACCCCGCCCCGCAGCGCGATGTCGTCCGCGGTCTGGATCACGGCCCCGTCCAGGACCGGGTCGGAGTGCGGCAGACCGATCTCGACGACGTCGCAGCCGCCCTCGATCAGTGCGCCGACCGCCCGGATCCCGCCGTCGACCGTGGGGAACCCGGCCGGGAGGTAGCCGATCAGCGCGGCCCGGTCCTCGGCCCTGGCCGCCGCCAGTACGGTGCTCAGCTTCGAAGCCATGATCACTTACCCCCCTCGGCCGCGCCGCCGGCCGCGTCGCCGGAGCCGGCCGGCGAGTCGTAGAGCCCGAAGTACTGGGCCGCGGTGTGCATGTCCTTGTCGCCGCGCCCGGAGAGCGAGACCAGGATGGTCGCCTCCGGTCCGAGCTCGCGGCCCAGCTCCAGCGCGCCGGCGAGCGCGTGGGCGCTCTCGATGGCCGGGATGATCCCCTCGGTGCGGGAGAGCAGCCGCAGCGCCTGCATCGCCGCGTCGTCCGTGACCGGCCGGTACTCGGCCCGCCCGGTGTCCTTGAGCCAGGCGTGCTCCGGCCCGACGCCGGGGTAGTCCAGCCCGGCCGAGATGGAGTGCGACTCGATGGTCTGCCCGTCCTCGTCCTGGAGGACGTACGTCCGGGAGCCGTGCAGCACGCCGGGGTCGCCCTTGGTCAGGGTGGCCGCGTGCCGGGGGGTGTCGGCGCCCTCGCCGGCCGCCTCGCAGCCGATCAGCCGCACCCCGGCGTCCGGGATGAACTCGTGGAAGATGCCCATCGCGTTGGAGCCGCCGCCGACGCAGGCCACGACGGCGTCGGGCAGCCGCCCGGTCCGGTCGAGCACCTGCTGCCGCGCCTCGACGCCGATGACCCGGTGGAAGTCGCGGACCATCATCGGGAAGGGGTGCGGCCCGGCGACCGTCCCGAACAGGTAGTGGGTGGAGTCGACGTTGGCGACCCAGTCGCGGAAGGCCTCGTTGATGGCGTCCTTGAGCGTCCGCGAGCCGGACTTGACGGCGACGACCTCGGCCCCGAGCATCCGCATCCGGGCGACGTTGAGCGCCTGGCGCTCGGTGTCGACCTCGCCCATGTAGATGGTGCAGTCGAAGCCGAACAGGGCGCAGGCGGTGGCGGTGGCCACCCCGTGCTGGCCGGCGCCGGTCTCGGCGATGATCCGGGTCTTGCCCATCCGCTTGGTGAGCAGGGCCTGGCCCAGCACGTTGTTGATCTTGTGCGAGCCGGTGTGGTTGAGGTCCTCGCGCTTGAGCAGGATCCGGGCGCCGCCCGCCTCGGCGGAGAAGCGGTGCACGTCGGTCAGCGGGCTCGGGCGCCCGGTGTAGTCCTTGAGCAGCCCGTCCAGCTCGGCGGTGAAGGCCGGGTCGGTCTTGGCCTTCTCGTACTCCTCGGCGACCTGCTCGACCGCGGCGACCAGCGCCTCGGGGATGAAGCGGCCGCCGTACGCGCCGAAGTAGCCGCGGGCGTCCGGCACCTGGGCGCCGGGCAGGTAGTCCTTCTCGGACATGTGGTTTCCCTTGACGGAGATGGATGACGGTGACGTCTGATCGGCTGGTTCAGCCGGGCGTCACGCGCCATCGCCGTCCGGGCACCTGACCCGGCTCGCACCCGATCACGTACCGCACCCGGCGCCCCAGCACCCGGCGTGCGGGCGCGCGGCAGCCGCGCGGGCGGCAGCCGGGGGCGAGTCGGGTGGCGATCTTCATCGGGGCGGTGTCAGTCCTTGTGCCGGACGGCGGGGTGGGCGCCGGCCGCGACCAGGTCGGCGACCGCGGCCCGCGGGTCCTTGCCGGTCACCAGGGACTCGCCGACCAGCACCGCGTCGGCGCCCAGGTTGGCGTAGTTGATCACGTCCAGCGGGCCGCGCACACCGGACTCGGCGATCTTGACGATGCCGTCCGGAATGGCGTGGGCGACGTTCTCGAAGGTGTTGCGGTCCACTTCGAGGGTCTTCAGGTTGCGGGCGTTGACGCCGATGATCCGCGCCCCGGCGTCCACCGCGCGCTTGATCTCCTCCTCGTCGTGCACCTCGACCAGCGGGGTGAGGCCGATCGACTCGGCGCGCTCGATCAGCGACACCAGGGCCGGCTGGTCGAGGGCGGCGACGATCAGCAGCGCGAGGTCGGCGCCGTGGGCGCGGGCCTCCCACAGCTGGTAGGCGGTGACGATGAAGTCCTTGCGCAGCAGCGGGGTGTCCACTGCGGCGCGGACGGCGTCCAGGTCGGCGAGCGACCCGCCGAAGCGGCGCTGCTCGGTCAGCACGCTGATCGCGGCGGCACCGCCGGCCGCGTAGTCGCGGGCCAGGGCCGCCGGGTCGGCGATCGAGGCCAGCGCGCCCTTGGACGGGCTGGAGCGCTTGACCTCGCAGATCACCCGGATCCCGTCGCCCTTGAGGGCGGCGACGCCGTCCTTGGCCTCCGGAGCCTTGGCCGCGAGCGCCTTGAGCTCGTCCAGGGAGACCCGGGCCTGCCGCTCGGCGAGGTCCTCGCGGACCCCTTCGATGATCGAGTCGAGCACACTCACTCAGGAGCCCCCATCATTTCTGCTGGTTCGCCAGCGCGAGCCGGACGGGCGGGGGCCCGTCGGCCCTTCGATGGTATCGGCACCCGGGTGCGCTCAGCGCATCCGCCCGTCCCGCGTCTCGCGGAACGGGACGCTCCCGGTACGGCTCTCAACTGCGGCTTCACCGGCTCTCCACCGGCCGTGGCCGGGCCGGAGGCCTTGATCGGGCCGCAGGCCGTGGCCGGGCCAGGGCGGCAGCAGGACGGCCTCGGGTCGGCAGCGGCCCGGCGGGCCCGGCTCAGACCACCGGCGGCGCCAGCCCCGCCCCCACCGGCAGGTTCCGCACCACCGCGAACACCAGCACCAGCAGGCCGATCAGCGCCCAGCGCCGGCCGCCCACCGACACCCGCACCGGCGGCCCGCCGGTCAGCGCCGCCCAGGCCCAGCGCAGCCAGAGCAGCGCCAGCACCGCGAACAGCAGGACGGCCACCGCGTTGTCGTGCAGCGCGCCGGTGAGGTCCCCGTGGGCCAGCGCGTGGACGCAGCGCAGGCCCCCGCAGCCGGGGCACCACCAGCCGGTGGCGGTCAGGAAGGGGCAGTCGGGGTAGTGCCCCGGGGCGTTCGGGTCCACCGCCGCGACGTACCCGGCGGGAACGGCCACCGCCGCCAGGGCGGCCAGCGGCGGGCCCATCCGGCGCAGTACGGGCGGCGGGGCGGAGGCGGTGGGGGCGGCGTTCACGCCCCGATTGTGCCCGCGCCGGGCCCGGACAGAACGAAACGGCGGGCGTGGCGCGCCCGCCGTTCGGTTGTGCGAATATCCGCAGGTCAGGCGGCGACGGCCTCGCGGGCCTCGACGGCCGCCCGGCGGGCGGCGTGCTGCTCCTCGACCGACTTGTAGACGTTGGTGCTGGGCTGCTTGCCCATGCCGGCCATCGACATGGCCTTGCCGACGATGCCGCCCACCAGGACGACCGCCAGACCGGCCCAGACGAGCAGCGGCGACGGCAGGATCATCGCGACGCCCGCGATGCCGAAGCCGACGAAGGAGATGACGACGCCGGTCCAGGCGGCGGGGTTGTGGCCGTGTGCTGCTGCTGCCATCGATGGTGCTCCTAGGCTCTCGGGGCCCGGCCGGGCCTGCGGGGCCGCCGGCGGGTTGACGGTTCCCATTGTGCCGGGCCACACATCGGCCCCCCAAAGCGGGTGGCCCGTCTATCGCGTCACACCGGCGCCGGCGTCACACCGGCGCCCGGGGCCTCCGGTGCTCAGACCGCGGTCGGGTCCTCGCCGCGGTCCAGGGCCTTCCACAGGTCACCGGGGGTGTCGGCCTTCGCCGGGGCCTTGCGGGTCGGCGCCTCGTAGCGGCTGCCCATGGCCGGCCAGCCGCGGCCGTAGCGCAGGGTGATCAGCCCGGCCACGGCGAGCAGCAGTCCGCCGGCCAGCGCGACCCAGGGCCAGCCGGTGTGCGCCACCTCGGTGGCGGTGGAGCCGGCCAGCGCCAGCTTGCCGGAGGCGGCGCTGTCCAGTGCGGCGGTGTCCGAGGCTCCGGCCACCGAGGCGGCGGCCGCGCCGAGCCCGGCCAGCAGGGTCAGCGCGCCGACCGCGAGCCGGCCCGCCCCGCGCACCGCGAACACCGCGACGGCCGCGGCCAGGCCCACCAGGGCCAGCCCGCCGGGCAGTTCGGAGATCTTGCCGCCGGTGACGGACACGTCCAGGGTGCCGGCCCGGCCCTCGGCCCAGGTCCGCCCGGCCGCGGTCAGCACCAGCACGGCGCTCAGCACGGTCAGCAGCAGCATCACGCCGAGCGTGCGGCGGCCGGCCCGGGGCGGGGCGGGAGCGGCGGGGGCGGGGGTCTGGTCTGCGGCGGTCACCCGTCCAGTGTCCCCCGGGCCACGCCCCGCGCCGTACCCGGGGTGGGGAACTCGTCCGTCCGCAGCACCACCGTGCGCCCGCCCAGCGGCAGGAACAGGTCGTTGCCGAAGGGCACCCGCTCGGCCTCCCGGTACACCCCGCCGGGGGACGGCGCGGTGTGCACAGTGCAGCTGGCGGCCGCCGGGTCGACCACCACGTACAGCGGCACGCCGCTCTCCGCGCAGGCCCGCGCCCAGGCGTGGTCGCGGCCCGGGTGGGCCACCTCCAGCACCGCCTCGACCGCGGCGGCCGCGTACCGGCCCCGGGCGTTGTGGACGGCGTCCGCGGCGAGCACCGCCAGGTCCGGGGCGAGCGGGCCGTGCGCGGCCGGGAAGTCGATCAGGACGCGGGACAACACCCGTCCCCGGCCCCCGAGTTCACCCTGGATCTGGACGGCCGCGCCGAACACGACCGCCCAGCGCAGCTCGTCGTACGGCACCTCGGGCATCCGGCCGCCTCCTCGCGCCTCAGGACAGTTCCGGCCTCCGCAGCGTATTGGCGGTGGCGACGGCCCGCAGCACGGCGGCCGCCTTGTTGCGGCACTCGGTGTCCTCGCCGTGCGGGTCCGAGTCGGCGACCACGCCCGCGCCCGCCTGCACGTACGCGGTGCCGTCGCGCAGCACCGCGGTGCGGATCGCGATCGCGGTGTCCGAGTCCCCGGCGAAGTCCAGGTAGCCGACGCAGCCGCCGTACAGGCCGCGGCGAGTGGGCTCCAGCTCCTCGATGATCCGCATCGCCCGCGGCTTGGGCGCGCCGGACAGGGTGCCCGCCGGGAAGCAGGCCGTCAGCACGTCGAAGGCGCTGCGCCCGGGGGCGACCTTGCCGGTCACCGTCGAGACGATGTGCATCACGTGGCTGTAGCGCTCGATCTGCATGAAGTCGACCACCTCGACGCTGCCCGGCTCGCAGACCCGCCCCAGGTCGTTGCGGCCCAGGTCGACCAGCATCAGGTGCTCGGCCCGCTCCTTGGGGTCGGCCAGCAGCTCGGCGGCCAGCGCCGCGTCCTCGTGCGGGGTCGCGCCGCGGTGCCGGGTGCCGGCGATCGGGTGCAGCATCGCCTCCCCCTCGGTGACCTTGACCAGCGCCTCCGGGCTGGAGCCGACCACGTCGAAGCCGCCCTCCGCGCCGCCGTCCGGGCCGGGGAAGCGGAACAGGTACATGTACGGGCTCGGGTTGGTGGTGCGCAGCACCCGGTAGACGTCCAGCGCGGAGGCCGGGCAGGGCGCCTCGAAGCGCTGCGAGGGCACCACCTGGAAGGCCTCGCCGGCCCGGATCCGCTCCTTGACCTCCTCCACCGCGGCCCGGAACGGCGCCCCGCCGAACGGCGAGTGCACCTCCCCCGGGCCGACCGGGGTGAAGGTCGCCAGGCCCGGGTCGACCGGCTTCAACAGGCCGGCCTCCATCGCGTCCAGGCGCGCCACCGCGTCCGCGTACGCCTCGTCCACGCCGCTCGCCAGGTCGTTGTGGTTGACGGCGTTGGCGATCAGCAGCACCGTGCCGTCGGAGTGGTCGAGCACCGCGAGGTCGGTGGCCAGCAGCATGGTCAGCTCGGGAAGCCTGAGATCGTCCGGGTTCAGGTCCGGCAGCTTCTCCAGCCGGCGGACGATGTCGTACCCGAGGTAGCCGACCAGGCCGCCGGTCAGCGGCGGCAGGCCGTCGTCGGCGCGCCGCGGGGTGTGCAGCGCCTCCAGGGCGGCCCGCAGCACCTCCAGCGGGTCGCCGCCGGTCGGGATGCCCACCGGCGGGGTGCCCAGCCAGCGGGCGCCGCCGTCCGCGTCGGCGGTCAGCGCGGCGGCGCTGCGCACGCCCACGAAGGAGTAGCGCGACCAGCTGCCCTGTTCGGCGGACTCCAGCAGGAAGGTGCCGGGGCGCTCCTCGGCGAGGCTGCGGTACAGGCCGATCGGGGTGAGGCCGTCCGCGAGGAGCCTGCGGGTGACCGGGATGACCCGGGTGTCGACGGCGAGCTTGCGGAAGGCTTCGAGGTCCATGCGGGGCGGCACCTTCTGGGTTCTGGAGTCGGCTGTGGTCGGGGTGGGTCAGGCGAGCGGGAGGACGTCGGCGTCGAAGCAGGTCCGGTCGCCGGTGTGGCAGGCCGCGCCGGTCTGGTCGACCTTCACCAGCAGGGTGTCGCCGTCGCAGTCCAGTGCCACCGACTTGACCGCCTGCACGTGACCGGAGGTGTCGCCCTTCACCCAGTACTCGTTGCGGCTGCGGCTCCAGTACGTGCAGCGGCCGGTGGTGAGCGTGCGGTGCAGCGCCTCGTCGTCCATCCAGCCCAGCATCAGCACCTCGCCGGTGTCGTACTGCTGCGCGACGGCCGGGACCAGGCCGTCCTCGGTGCGCTTGAGGCGGGCGGCGATCGCGGGGTCGAGAGCGGTGGAGCCGGGGGCGGCGGGTGTGGTGGACATGGGGCCATTGTGTCAGCCCGTCCGGGCGGTGAACCGTTCCGTCCGGGCGGCGAACCGTTCGCGGGCGTCCCGTTCGGGGGCAGTTCCGCCAACCGCCTGTCGGGGGCGGCCCCGGTGGTCCATCCTCGGGGCCATGACCTCCGAGCAGCAGCCGCCCGAAGCCGCCGCCACCCGTCCGCCCCGGAGCCTGGTGATCACCGTCGCCGCCGTCCTGGCCGTACTGCTCGCGGTGGTGGCCACCGTGCTGCTCTGGCCCGAGGACGCCCCGAAGCCCGCCGCGGCCCCGCCCCCGCCCTCGGCCACCCCGACGCCCACCCCCACCCCGACGCCGACGCCGACCCCCAGCAAGCCCCAACCCCCGTACGCCTACTTCCCGGTCGGCACCTGCTTCGACCACCCCCAGCTCAGCCCCGTCATCACCAAGGCCGAGCAACGCCCCTGCACCGGCGACCACGACGGCGAGGTCATCGCCACCCCCAAGCTCCCCGACGGCCTCACCGGCGAGATCCCCATCGCCCTCGCCATGCGCGACGGCTGCAAGGACGCCGAGACCACCGCCAAGTCCCACCAGAGCGACGGCCGCACCTACTACCCCCGCCAGTTCGGCCCGGCCCTCGCCAACTACAAGGACGGCTGGCGCGACTACGCCTGCACCCTCACCGCCGGCAACAAACAGGGCGGCCCCAAACTCACCGCCCCGCTGCGGCCGTAGGGCTTGTCTTCGGACGGGCCCTAGGCTTGCCACCATGTCGAACCACGCCCTCGCCGAACGCCATCGCCTCGCCGAACTCCTCACCGCCGCAGGGCCGGACGCGCCGACCCTCTGCGCCGGGTGGACCACCCGGGACCTCGCCGCCCACCTGGTGATCCGCGAGCGCCGCCCCGACGCCGCCGCCGGCATCCGGGTCGCCGCCCTGGCCGGCCGGACGAAGCGCATCCAGGACGACTACGCGTCACGCCCCTACGAGGAACTGGTCCGACTCTTCCGCGCCGGCCCGCCCGTCCACTCCCTCTTCGCCCTCCCCGGCGCCGACGAGGCGGCCAACACCGTCGAGTACTTCGTCCACGCCGAGGACGTCGCCCGGGCCGGCGAGGACTGGACCGCCCAGCCCGTCCCGCCGGGTCGCGCCGAGGCCCTCTGGCGCCGGCTCCCGATGATCGCCCGCTTCGAAGCCGGCCGCCGCTCCCCCGTCCGCCTCACCCTGGCCCGCCCCGACGGCCGGTCCCTCACCGTCGGCCCCGCCGGCGCCCCCACCGTCCAGCTCACCGGCGACCCCGGCGAGCTCGTCCTCTTCGCCTACGGCCGCGGCGCCCGCACCACCCTCACCGTCGACGGCCCCCAGGACGCCGTCGAGGCCCTCCGCCACGTCCTGCCCCTGCCGTAACGGCTCGGGGGGGGGGGGGGGGGGGGGGGGGGGGGGGGGGGGGGGGGGGGGTGCGGGGTGGGGAGTGGGGGGGGGGGGGGGGGGGGGGGGGGGAG
>NZ_JBVHYH010000064.1:15156-17029 GCF_055569135.1 Kitasatospora sp. NPDC029367 | reverse complement strand
TCACCGTCGACGACCCCAAGGACACCGGCGATCCCCTCCACCACTCCTTCCCCCTCCCGCAACGGCTCCGCGCAGGAAGTCGGCCCGGCCGACTTCCTGCGCGGACTCCCCCGCCCGTCCTACGGCGTGAGCCGGTTCGGGCCGCGGAAGAGGAAGCTGGCCTCGCGGATCGAGGGCAGGCCGAGCAGGACCATCAACACCCGTCCGAGGCCCATGCCGAAGCCTCCGTGCGGCGGACAGCCGTACCGGAACGCGTTCAGGTAGTCCCGCATCGGCTCCGCGCCCAGGCCCTTCTCGGCGGCCTGCTCCAGCAGCACGTCGTACCGGTGCTCGCGCTGGGCGCCGGTGGTGATCTCCAGGCCCTTCCAGAGCAGGTCGAAGCTCAGGGTCACGGTCGGGTCGTCGGCGGGGCGCCTGTGGTAGAAGGGCCGGATGCCGACCGGGTAGCGGGTGATGAAGGCGAACTCGTGCCCGGTGGCCTCCTTGAGGTGGGCCGCGATGGCCCGTTCGCCCTCCGGGTCGAGGTCGTCCTTGACGCCCTCCCGGTCCCAGCCCCCCTCGCGGAGGATCTCCTGCGCCTCGGCCATGGTGATCCGGGGGAAGGGCGTCGTGGGCACGGTGACCTCGACGCCGAAGTGCTCGGCGATCGCCTCCCCGTGCCGGTCCGCGACCTCGGCGATGGCGTGGGCGAGCATCCGCTCCTCGAAGGCCATCACCTCCTCGACGTCGTCGATCCAGGCCAACTCCACGTCCACGCCGGTGAATTCGGTGGCGTGCCGGGAGGTGAACGACGGTTCGGCACGGAAGACCGGCCCGATCTCGAAGACCTTGTCGATGCCGGCCGCGATCGCCATCTGCTTGAAGAACTGCGGCGACTGCGCCAGGTAGGCGCTGCGGCCGAAGTAGCCGACCTCGAAGACCTCCGCGCCGGACTCCGAGGCGGTGCCCATCAGCTTGGGGGTGTGCATCTCGGTGGCGCCCTGCGCGTGGGCGTACGCGCGCAGGCCCTGTTCCAGGGTGGTCTGGACGGCGAACAGCAGCTGCGCGGCGGGACGGCGGCGCACGTCCAGGAAGCGCCAGTCCAGCCGCTGCTCCGGGCCGGTGCGGTCGTCGATCGGCAGTGGAGTGGCGGCCGGGTTCAGCACCTCGACCGTCTCGGGGACGAGTTCCAGGCCGCCGAGCTTGACCTGGGCCGCCTCGACGACGCGGCCGGTGATCCGCACGGCGGACTCGGGGGTGAGGGCGTCGAGCCGGGCCTCCAGCGGCCCGCCGTCCCGCCGGTGGGTCACCTGCACCAGGCCGGTGCCGTCCCGCACGACGACGAACTGCATGGCGCGCTGCAGGCGCAGGGTGTGCACCCACCCGCAGACGGAGACGGTACGGCCGACGTGTTCCCGCAGCTCGGAGACACGGACGCGGCTGTGGATCATTGAGGTCCTCCGAAGGACATCGTCATGATCCCTTGGGAGTGCGGGCGAGAAGGGTGACTCGCGGTACCACCGCACTTTCGCCGCCACCGGAGCGGCGGCCTCGTTCAGGCCCGGTGACGGGGGCCGGCCGGCGGGGCATTGGACCACCGGATGTGGGGTCGTTCCTCCCCGCGCTCAGGAGGGTCTTCGCCTCGGGGCGCGAGACCGCCTTCCCAGCTTCCGGCGGTTCTCTCTGCTCGCGTGTTCCCTGGCTACTCGTCTCCGTCGACGCGTTGCGCAGCAGCATACGAAGCGGGTGGCGGCAGCGGCAACCGAGAAACCCGCGCGGTCGCGGGGGGGGGGGGGGGGGGGGGGGGGGGGGCCGGGGGGGGGGGGGGGGGGGGGAGGGGGGGGGGGGGGGGGGGGGGTTGGGCGGACTCGCACCCCCGGCCCCACGAGCCGTT
>NZ_JBVHYH010000064.1:0-15146 GCF_055569135.1 Kitasatospora sp. NPDC029367 | reverse complement strand
TCTCTTCTACCTATCAGCAGAACAAACAACGCAGACCCGCCGCCGCCCACCCCCCCCCCCCCCCCCCCCCCCCCCCCCCCCCCCCCCCCCCCCCCCCCCCCCCCCCCCCCCCCCGGCCCGGTCGGCCGGTCAGCCCTTGGGGCGGCCCTTGGAGATGAACAGCTGGACCGTCTCGTTCGCCGCCACGGTACGCCCTGCCTGCGGCTCGGAGTTGACGACGGATCCGGCGGGCACCTTCCAGTCGGTGAGCTCGTGGACCTCGTAGCGCAGCCCGGCCGCGTCCAGCAGCCGGGTGGCGGCGTCCCGGGACAGGCCGGTGAGCGAGGGCACGGTCACCGTGGCGGCGCCGGGCGCGGGCGGGGCGGCGGGGGAAGGGGCGCCCTCGGTCGCCGTCGGCCCGCCGACGGGCGCCGGGGCCGAGGCCGATGCCGATGCCGAGACGGACGCGGGTGCGGAAGCGGGTGCGGAAGCCGAGGCGGAAGCGGGCGCCGACTGGACGGCCGGGGCCGGCCCGGTCCCCGACGGGCGGTCGCCGCCACCCGTCGATCCGGGTACGAGCAGGGCGGCGCCCGTCGCGATGACGGCCACCGCCGCCACCGCCGCGGCTCCGGTGAGAACAGTGCGCCGGCGCACCGCGCGCCGGATCCCCACGGCGTCGATCACAGGGGCGGGGGCATCGTCGGCGAAGGCAGTCATGGCGGCGAGCAACTCCTGGTCGAAAGCGGAATCGGATGCGGAATCGGATGCGGGGCCGGATGCGGGGCCGGATGCGGGGCCGGGGTCGTGGGGCGGGAAACGGATCATCACGCACCTTCACGCGAGGTCGACGACGCGGACGGGACATCCTGCCGAGGCAGCGCGGCCCGCAATTTCGCGAGCCCGCGGGCGAGTTGTGAGCGCACGGCGCCGGGAGAGATGTCCAGCGTCTGCGCGATCTCCTGGTCCCCGAGGTCGTGGAGGTAGTACAGGACGACCACGGTGCGCATCCCCATCGGCAGCGTGTGCAGCGCCGCGACGAGCTCCGCGCGCAGCTCCACCGACCGGTAGGCGTCGCGGGGATCGGGGCGCTCGACGCCGGGCTCCGGCGCGGGGCGCTCGCCCGAGCGGTGCAGCCGCCGCCAGCGGTCGTTGGCCAGGTTCACCAGGATCCGACGGACGTACGCCTCGGGCACCTCCGCGCGCGCCACCCGCCGCCAGTGGCGGCAGGCCCGCTCCAGCGTCTCCTGCACGAGGTCCTCCGCGGTGTGGGCGTCCCCGGTGAGCACGTACGCCGTGCGGAACAGCGCGCCCGAACGCTGCTCCACGAACTCGACGAAGTCGATCCCGGGACCGGTCCTGCGCAGCCTCACCCGCGGCCTCACTCTCTCCCGCCGTCACTTCCACCCCCATGACGGCCGCCGGCCGCGCCCTGCTGCACGACCACCGCGGAAGTGACGCGGCTCACAACCGCCGATGCCCTGCCACCCCACCGCCGGCCACCCCACCGCCTGGCAGGACGCCGCCGGCGGTCGACGACGGCGGGCCCGCCGGCCAGGGAGATCCCTGACCGACGGGCCCGCCGTCCGACCTTCGGCCTACCAGCCGCTGGTGCCGATCTCGGTGCGAGTGCTCAGCCCCTTGCCGGTGCCCTTGTAGAGGTAGAGCTTCCCGGTCTCACCGGGCGCGGACTCCACCGCCGCCAGGTCACCGATGCCGTCACCCGTGAAGTCCGCCCCCGCGTAGTCGGAGATGCCGTTCCAGCCACCGCTGCCGATCTCCACCCGGTCACCCAGACCGTGGCCGTTGCCCGGGTACAGCCACAGCTTCCCCGTGGACGTCTCGGTCGCCACCAGGTCGTCCTTGCCGTCCTTGTTCATGTCCCCAGGGCTGACGATCTTGTTCATCCCGTTCCAGCCACTGGTACCGATCTCCACCCGGTCACCCAGGTACCCGCCGCGGCCGGGGTACAGCCACAGCTTCCCGGTCGAGTTCTCACTCGCCACGACATCGGCGACGCCGTCGCCGTTGAAGTCGCCCACCGCGGTGTTGTTCATGCCGTTCCAGCCGCCACTGCCGAGCTCGATCCGGCCCTCGATGCCGTGGCCGTTGCCCGGGTACAGCCAGAGCTTGCCGGTCGACTTCTCGGTCGCCACGATGTCGTCCCCGCCGTCACCGTTCAGGTCACCGACCGCCAGGTTGCTCATCCCGTTCCAGCCACCGGTACCGATCTCCACCCGGCTGCCCAGCGTGCCCGACCCCGACCCCGGGTACAGCCACAGCTTCCCGGTCGACACCTCCACCGCGACCAGGTCCTTCTTGCCGTCACCGTTGAAGTCACCGGCCGTCAGGTTCGTCATCCCCGGGTCCGACGGGCCTGCCGGGTACGGGTCCGCATGGTCGGTCGAGAGTCCGGTGCCGGGGCTGCATCCCCATGCGCCGGCTCCCTGGTCGGCGAGGATCTTCTCGGCGATCAGGATCTGTTCCTTCTTGGTCGCCTGGTGCGGATAGGCCGCGTACTGGGTGCCGCCGTAGTGCCGCCAGTTGTCCTCGGATATCTGGAGGCCGCCGTAGTAGCCGTTGCCGGTGTTGATGGACCAGTTGCCGCTGCTCTCGCAGGCGGCCACCTTGTCCCAGGTGCTGACCGACGCGGCATCGGCCGTGCCGGCGAGGCCGAGCGGTGCGAGGCTCAGCACGAGGACGGCCAGGCTCCTGCGCATGCGGGTGTGTGCGGACATGGGTGTTCTCCCCCTGGAATCGGTGTTGGCTGACGTTCGTTCAGTACTGCTTCGTTGCGTTCGACTTCGTTGGGTTCGACGGCTCACCAGCCGCCGGTGCCGATCTCGGTGCGGGAGCTCAGACCGTTGCCGGTGCCCTTGTAGAGGTAGAGCTTTCCGGTCTCGCCCGGCGCGGACTCCACCGCCGCCAGGTCACCGATGCCGTCGCCGGTGAAGTCCGCCCCCGCGTAGTCGGAGATCCCGTTCCAACCACCGGAACCGATCTCCACCCGGTCCCCCAGACCACGACCCGTCCCCGGGTACAGCCACAGCTTCCCCGTGGACGTCTCGGTCGCCACCAGGTCGTCCTTGCCGTCCTTGTTCATGTCACCAGGGCTGACGATCTTGTTCATCCCGTTCCAGCCACTGGTACCGATCTCCACCCGGTCACCCAGACCGTGGCCGTTGCCCGGGTACAGCCACAGCTTCCCGGTCGAGTTCTCACTCGCCACCAGGTCCTTCTTGCCGTCACCGTTGAAGTCGCCCACCGCGGAGTTGTTCATCCCGTTCCAGCCGCCGGAACCGATCTCCACCCGGTCACCCAGACCACGACCCGTCCCCGGGTACAGCCACAGCTTCCCCGTCGACTTCTCGGTCGCCACGATGTCGTCCTTGCCGTCACCGTTCAGATCACCGGCCGCCAGGTTGCTCATCCCGTTCCAGCCACCGGTACCGATCTCCACCCGGCTGCCCAGCGTGCCCGACCCCGACCCCGGGTACAGCCACAGCTTCCCGGTCGACACCTCCACCGCGACCAGGTCCTTCTTGCCGTCACCGTTGAAGTCACCGGCCGTCAGGTTCGTCATCCCCGGGTCCGACGGGCCGTCCTCGCGGATGGACTTGTTGCGGACCGGCACGAAGGTGCCGTAGCCGGGGTAGTACGGGTAGGGGATCTCGCGGTAGTGGACGCCGCTGCCGGTGAACTCGTAGCCCATGTAGTGGTCGGAGTCGGTCCACTTCTCGAACAGCACCACGTGGCCGCTGGCCCCGCTGTTGTCGTTGAGCAGCGCGTCGCCGGCCTTGAGGTCGCCCTTGCTGATCCCCTCGGTGACGCCCTGCGGGCCGAAGGTGTCGGTGGTCAGCGAGTCGCCGAGCTTCCAGGCCATCGAGACGTAGCCGGAACAGTCGGTGCGGTACCCGTCGTGCGAGCCGGTCCAGCTGTAGTCGAGGCCGATGCCGACCCAGGTCTTGGCGCGCTGGATCGCCTCGCTCCGGGAGACCGCGGGGGCCAGCACCGAGGCGGCGGCGGACGAACCGTCAACAGAGGGCGCCTGGAAGGCTCCTGCGCCCTTGCCGGCGCCGACCGGCTGGCCGGCGCCGCCGTACTCGCCGCCCGCGACCGCGGTGGCGGTCGTGGCGGCGGCCGCGGGGGCGGGTTCGGCGGCGAACGCGGCGCCGCCCTGGACGAACAGCCCGAGCGACAGCGAGCCGGCCAGGCCGAGGGCGACGGCGGACGTGCGGAGATAGGCCTTGCGGGACATGAGAACTCCTGGAAAGGGCATTCGGAGGACCGGTGCGGCGAAGGGCGCCCGGATCACCGGCAGAGGAAGCGCCGGAGGAACTCCGGCAGGATGTGGACGGCCGTCAGCCGGCGACGGAGAGACGCCAGGACCGGAAGACCGGAGACCGCGAGAGGGCGGCGGAACAGATGGCCAGCGAATGGGCGGGGGCGTTGTCGCCGCTTCCGCCGCTGGTGAAGATGATGAGGTCGATGGAGTCCTGACGGACTCTCGACTGGACGTGCTCCAGGCCGCCGCAGGGATCTGCGTGGGCCCAGAGCACGTCCTTGAGGACATGGGCGTCGGCCCCGGTGAGCGGACGCGGGTCGGGGCTCGTCAGGGTGAGACGGACAATGTGCATCGGGCTCGGTCCGCGTGGCCGGCGCCGACGGCAGTGGTCACTTCTTGTTGTCCCAGCTGATGCTGCCCGGGTCGCCCAGGCCGGGCTTGCCGGTCCCGCTCGGGGTGGGCACGCCCGTGTCGGGGTCGCTCGCCGCGGACACGCCCGCCACGGTGACCGGTGCGGTGGCGGCGGCGGTGACGGCCGGCAGAGCGAGCGTGGCCACCACTGCCGCAGCCGCGAGGACACCGGAAACGCGAGCGGAGATCCGCATGGAGAACAACCCCCTGGTTGATGGTCGATCAGTTTCGTCGAACGGGCGACGGCTGCTTTCCCGTCTCCCACCGACCCGGGGGCTCGGCGCCCCTGCGGCTCGGTGATCCCTATCCTGCAAGCCCGACCGGCGCTCCGGAAGGCCTTCCATGAGGCACCATCAGGCCTGGCACCATCGCGCCACCCCAGCCCCGGCTCTCCATCGCCGCCTCAGCGGACCGGGCCGCCACCACCACCGCACCGGCCTCTCCGACGGTCCGTCAGCTCTCCTTGCACGCACGTGTTCGAACTGTGAGAATCACGCAGGTGGCCTTGACGTTTGCCGGGCCGCCCGCATCGCCGCGACCGGGGGGAATCGTGCTCGAAGTACTCGGACTGAACCCGACGGCGGAAGCCGTCTACACCGCCCTGCTGGTCGAGCCCGGCTGCGGGGTCGCCGACCTCTGCCGCCGGCTCGGCCTCTCCGAGACCACCGTCAGGGAAGCCCTCGACCAACTCGCGGACCTGACGCTGCTGCGGCCCTCCCAGGAGGTGTCCGGCGCGCTGCGCCCGGTCAGCCCGGCGGTCGGTCTGGAGGCCGTCCTCCGCCGCCAGGAGGACGAGCTGGCCCGCCGCCAGCAGGAGCTGGCCGCCAGCAAGGCGGCCGTGGCCCGGGCCGTCGCCGCCTACGCGGACCTGGTGCCCAACACCGCCTCGGACGCCACCGAGCGCCTGGTCGGGATGGACGCGATCCAGGCCAAGCTCGAGATGCTGGCGCGCGGCCTCCAGGAGGAGTTCCTCGCCGCGATCTCGGGCGGGGCGCAGTCCCAGGCCAGCATGGACGCCGCCCGCCCGCTCGACCAGGACGCCCTGGAGCGCGGCGTCGCCATGCGGACGCTCTACCAGGACAGCGTCCGCAACGACCAGGCCACCCACGCGTACGCCCAGTGGCTCACCGAGCTCGGCGGCCAGGTGCGGACGGCGCCCCTGCTGCCGCCCCGGCTGCTGGTCTTCGACCGGCGCACGGCCGTCGTCCCGATCGACCCGACGCGGACCAGGCTCGGGGCGCTCTGTACCAGCGAGCCCGGTCTGGTGGCCTCCCTGGTCGCCCTGTTCGAACAGGCCTGGTCCACCGCCGTACCGCTCGGCGCCGACCAGCCCACGCATCACGACACCGGCCTCACCCCGTCCGAACGCGACCTGCTCCGCCTGCTCGGGACGGGCCTGACCGACGAGGCCGCCGGCAAGCGGCTCGGCATCTCGCTGCGCACCGTGCGGCGCCAGATGTCCGCCCTGATGGAGCGGCTCGATGCCACCAGTCGCTTCGAGGCCGGCCTCAAGGCGGCGCAGCGCGGCTGGCTGTAGCCGGCGCCCGGCCGCGCCCCGCGGCGCCCCGCAGCCCCGCCGACCGGCCGCCCAGCCCGACCGGGCGCGCCCCGGCTGCGGATGTCAGTACCCGGGTGCAGACTCTCAGGTGGCCGGGGAGGGGGCGTGCGCGCGCCCGACGGAACCGCCCCGGTCACTCTCCGTCGAAGGGGCACCACCTCATGCTCACCACCGACTTCCCCATCGGCTCGCCCTGCTGGATCGACCTCGGCACCCCGGACATCCCGGCCACCGCCGCGTTCTACGGCAAGGTCTTCGGTTGGACGTTCCAGGAGGTTCCCGAAGCGGGCGGTTACGGATTCCTCCAGGCGGGCGGGAAGACCGTCGGCGCGCTCGGCAACCTCGACGCGGGCGCCCGGTCCGCCTGGACGACGTACTTCCGCACCGCCGACGTGGAGAGAACGGTCAAGGCGGCCGAGCAGTCCGGTGCCACCGTCCGGGTCCCGCCGATGGACGTCATGCAGGAGGGCCGGTTCGCGGCGCTGACCGATCCGCAGGGCGCCGAGTTCGCGGTCTGGCAGGCCGGGAACACGGTCGGCCTGGACGCCGTGTCCGAGGACAACACGCTGGTCTGGTCGGAGCTGCACACCAAGGACCAGGACGGCGCCTTCTCCTTCTACCACGGGCTGTTCGGCTGGCGGGTGGAGAACTTCGAGCCGTCCCCGGGGATGAGCTACCGGGTGATCTCCACCGCCGAGGGCGACCAGCAGCAGACGAGCTTCGGCGGCATCGCCCCGACGATGCAGCCGGACCAGCCGTCCGCCTGGACGCCGTACTTCGCCGCCAACGACGTGGACGCGCTGATCGTCAAGGCGAAGGCGGCCGGCGGCCAGGTGCTGATGGCGGCCGAGAACGTGGAGAACGTCGGCCGGATCGCCTGGCTGGCGGACCCGAACGGCGCCCCGTTCGCCCTGATCAAGGGCGAACCGCGCGAGTCGTGAACACGCGTGAGGGCCCGCCGCACACCGGCGACGGGCCCTCATCCACGACAGCGCAGGTCACCGCACCGGGTGCCCGGCCTCCCGCAGCGCGTTCTTGACCTCGCCGATCCGCAGGTCCCCGAAGTGGAAGACGCTGGCCGCGAGGACGGCGTCCGCGCCCGCCTCGACGGCCGGGGCGAAGTCGGCGAGCTTGCCCGCCCCGCCGGAGGCGATGACCGGCACCGACACCGCCTTGCGCACGGCCCGGATCATCTCCAGGTCGTAGCCGTCCTTGGTGCCGTCGGCGTCCATCGAGTTGAGCAGGATCTCGCCCGCGCCCAGCTCGGCCGCCCGGCCGGCCCATTCGACGGCGTCCAGGCCGGTGCCGCGGCGCCCGCCGTGGGTGGTGACCTCGTAGCCCGAGGCGGTCTCCACGCCCTCGGCGCAGCGCCGGGCGTCGACCGACAGCACCAGCACCTGCCGTCCGAAGCGCTGGGCGATCTCGCGGATCAGCTCGGGCCGGGCGATGGCCGCGGTGTTGACCCCGACCTTGTCGGCGCCGGCCCGCAGCAGCTGGTTCACGTCGTCGACGGCGCGGATGCCGCCGCCGACGGTGAGCGGGATGAACACCTGCTCGGCGGTGCGGCGGACCACGTCGTAGGTGGTCTCGCGGTCGCCGGAGGAGGCGGTGATGTCGAGGAAGGTCAGCTCGTCGGCGCCTTCGGCGTCGTAGAGCTTGGCCATCTCGACCGGGTCGCCGGCGTCGCGCAGGTTCTGGAAGTTGACGCCCTTGACCACCCGCCCGGCGTCCACGTCCAGGCAGGGGATGACACGTACGGCGAGGGTCACGGCTGCTTGCCTTCCAGGGCTTCCAGGGTCGTTGCCAGCCCGGTGCGGTACGCGTCGAGCTCGACCTCGACCATCATCCGGGAGTCGATCAGCCCGTCGACCACCACCATGGTGGCCACCGGGCGTGCGGCGTCGAAGAGTCGGCGGTGGGCGCGGCCCACCTCCTCGGCGTCACGGGCGTGGGTGATGTACATCCGGGTGCGGACCACGTCGTCCGCGGTCAGACCGTACGCGGCGAGGGCCGAGAGCCCGACGCCGAACGCGGCGAGGGTCTGCCGGTACGGGTCGCCCTCGTGCTCGATCCGGCCGTTCACCCAGGCGGTGGACCCGGCCACGTGCACGTGGTCGCCCGCGGCGACCGCCCGGGAGTAGCCGAACTCCTCCTCCCAGGGGGAGAAACCCGTCACCCGGCCGCGTACGATCCGACCTTCCGTCATCCGGAAACCGCCTCCAGGGCCTCTTCGAGGGTGAACTTCTGCTCGTAGAGTGCCTTGCCCACGATGGCGCCCTCGACACCCAGGTCGACGAGACCGGCGATGGCGCGCAGGTCGTCGAGGGAGGAGACGCCGCCGGAGGCGACGACGGGGCGGTCGGTGGCGCCGCAGACGTCGCGCAGCAGCTGGAGGTTGGGGCCGGTGAGGGTGCCGTCGCGGTTGACGTCGGTGACGACGTAGCGGGCGCAGCCCTCGGCGTTCAGCCGCTCCAGGACGTCGAAGAGCTGGCCGCCGTCGCGGGTCCAGCCGCGGCCGCGCAGGGTGGTGCCGACCACGTCCAGGCCGACGGCGATCTTGTCGCCGTGCTCGGCGATGGCCTTGGCGACCCACTCGGGGGCCTCCAGGGCGGCGGTGCCGAGGTTGACCCGGGTGCAGCCGGTGGCGAGGGCGCGGGCGAGCGACTCGTCGTCGCGGATGCCGCCGGACAGCTCGACCTTGAGGTCCAGCTGGCCGGTGACCTCGCGCAGCAGCTCGTAGTTGGTGCCGGTGCCGAAGGCGGCGTCCAGGTCGACCAGGTGGAGCCACTCGGCGCCGGCGTTCTGCCAGGCGAGGGCGGCGGCCAGCGGCTCGCCGAAGGAGGTCTCGGTGCCGGAGGCGCCCTTGACCAGGCGGACGGCCTGGCCGTCGCGGACGTCGACGGCGGGCAGCAGCTCAAGGCTCATCAGTAACAACTCTCAGACGTTCAGAGGGTGTTGACCCAGTTGGTCAGCAGGGCGGCGCCGGCGTCGCCGGACTTCTCGGGGTGGAACTGGGTGGCCCAGAGCGGGCCGTTCTCGACCGCGGCGACGAACGGCTGCCCGTGCGTGGCCCAGGTGACCAGCGGCGGGTTGATCCGCGCGCTGTGGGTCTCCAGCTCCCAGTGCCGCACGCCGTAGGAGTGCACGAAGTAGAAGCGGGTCTCCGGGTCGAGGCCGGCGAACATCCGGCTGCCCTCGGGCACGTCCACGGTGTTCCAGCCCATGTGCGGGACGACCGGGGCGTCCAGCGGTTCGACGGTGCCGGGCCACTCGTCGCAGCCGGGCGTCTCCACCCCGTGCTCGACGCCCTTCTCGAAGAGGATCTGCATGCCCACGCAGATGCCCATGACCGGGCGGCCCCCGGCGAGCCGGCGGCCGATGATCCAGTCACCGCGGACGGACCTGAGGCCGCGCATGCAGGCCTCGAAGGCGCCCACGCCGGGGACGAGCAGGCCGTCCGCGGCCATCGCGGTGTCGTAGTCGGAGCTGACCGTGACGTTCGCCCCGGTCCGCTCCAGGGCGCGCTGCGCGGAGCGGAGGTTGCCGGAGCCGTAGTCGAGGACGACGACGTTCTTGCCCATGTTCAGGTGTCCAGTCTCTCTGCTACGGGTGTTACAGGCGCATGAGGCCGGAGCCCAGGCACATCACGGCCCCGATGGCCAACACCAGGATGACGCCCTTCGGGAGCTTCTGCTTCCAGAAGGAGATCACCCCGCCCGCCAGGAAGAGGCCGACGAAGAGGAGGATCGTCGCGGACTTGTTCACAGCGCACCCTTGGTCGAGGGAAGGATTCCGGCCGCGCGCTGGTCCCGCTCGGCGGCGTAGCGCAGCGCCCGGGCCAGTGCCTTGAACTGGCACTCCACGATGTGGTGCGCGTTGCGCCCGTACGGGACGTGCACGTGCAGCGCGATCTGCGCCTGGGCCACGAAGGACTCCAGGATGTGCCGGGTCATCGTGGTGTCGTAGCTGCCGATCATCGGCGCCATGCCCTCGGGCTCGGTGTGCACCAGGTAGGGCCGGCCGGAGAGGTCGACGGTGACCTGGGCGAGCGACTCGTCCAGCGGCACCGTGCAGTTGCCGAAGCGGTAGATGCCGACCTTGTCGCCGAGCGCCTGCTTGAAGGCGGCGCCGAGCGCGAGGGCGGTGTCCTCGATGGTGTGGTGGGTGTCGATGTGCAGGTCGCCGTCGGTCTTGACGGTGAGGTCGAACAGGCCGTGGCGGCCGAGCTGGTCGAGCATGTGGTCGTAGAAGCCGACGCCGGTGGAGATGTCGGTCTTGCCGGTTCCGTCGAGGTCTATCTCGACCAGGACGGAGGTCTCCTTGGTGGTGCGCTCGACGCGTCCGATGCGGGACATGAGGGGTTACAGCTCCTTGATCACATTACGGACGGCGTCCAGGAAGGCGTCGTTCTCGGCGGGCGTGCCGGCGGTGACGCGCAGCCACCCGGGGACCCCGTTGTCACGGACCAGGACACCCCGGTCGAGGATGGCCCGCCACACGGCGTGGGTGTCGGCGAAGCGGCCGAACTGGACGAAGTTGGCGTCCGAGTCGGTCACCTCCAGGCCCATCCCGCGCAGCGCGTCCACCAGCCGGTCGCGCTCCTGCTTGAGCCGGCCGACGTACCCCAGCAGGGTGTCGGTGTGCTCCAGGCAGGCCAGCGCGGTGGCCTGGGTGACGGCCGACAGGTGGTACGGCAGCCGGACCAGCTGGACGGCGTCGACCACGGCCGGGTCGGCGGCGAGGTAGCCGAGGCGCAGCCCGGCGGCGCCGAAGGCCTTGGACATGGTGCGGCTGACCACCAGGTTGGGGCGGCCCTCGACCAGCGGCAGCAGCGAGGCGCGGTGCGAGAACTCGACGTACGCCTCGTCCACGACCACCAGGCTGGGCCGGGCGGCCTGCGCGGCCTCGTACAGCCGCAGGACGGTCTCCGCCTCGACGGCCGTCCCGGTCGGGTTGTTCGGCGAGCAGATGAACACCACGTTCGGCCGGTGCTCGGCGATCGCCGCGAGGGCGGCGTCCACGTCGATGGTGAAGTCGTCGTCGCGGGGGCCGGAGATCCAGGCGGTGCCGGTGCCCCGGGAGATCAGCGCGTGCATCGAGTAGGAGGGCTCGAAGCCGAGCGCGGTGCGGCCGGGGCCGCCGAAGGTCTGCAGCAGCTGCTGGAGGACCTCGTTGGAGCCGTTGGCGGCCCACACCTGCTCGCGGGTGACCGGGAAGCCGGTGGTGCGGGTCAGGTACGCGGCGAGGCCCTCGCGCAGCTCGACCGCGTCCCGGTCGGGGTAGCGGTTGAGGTGGCGGGCGGCCTCGGCGACGCGCTCGGCGATCCGGGCCACCAGCTCCTCGGGCAGCGGGTACGGGTTCTCGTTGGTGTTCAGCTGGACGGGGACGTCCAACTGCGGGGCGCCGTACGGGGACTGGCCGCGCAGCTCGTCCCGGATGGGCAGGTCGTCGATACGGGTCGTACGGATGGTCACGTGCCCGGCACCGTCCAGTCGAAGCGGGCCTTGACGGCGTCCCCGTGCCCGGGGAGGTCCTCGGCTTCCGCCAGGTTGACCACGTGCGCGGCGACGTCCGCCAGCGCCTGCCGGTCGTACTCGACGACCTGGACGCCGCGCAGGAAGGTCTGCACCGACAGCCCGGAGGAGTGGCAGGCGCAGCCGCCGGTCGGCAGCACGTGGTTGGAGCCGGCCGCGTAGTCGCCCAGCGAGACCGGGGTCCAGCGGCCGATGAAGATCGCGCCGGCGTTGACGACCTTCGCCGCGACCGCGTGCGGGTCGCGGGTCTGGATCTCCAGGTGCTCGGCCGCGTAGGCGTTGACCACGGCGAGGCCCTGCTCCAGGTCGTCGACCAGGATGATGCCGGACTGGCGGCCGCCGAGCGCCTCGGCGACCCGCTCGCCGTGCTTGGTCCGGCCGACCTGGGTGACCAGCTCGACCTCGACCGCGTCGGCCAGCTCCGGGGAGTCGGTGACCAGAACCGAGCCGGAGGTGGGGCCGTGCTCGGCCTGGCTGATCAGGTCGGCGGCGACGTCGCTCGGCAGCGCGCTGTCGTCGGCGAGGACGGCGATCTCGGTCGGGCCGGCCTCGGAGTCGATGCCGATCCGGCCGGCGAACAGCCGCTTGGCGGCGGCCACGTAGATGTTGCCGGGGCCGGTGACCATGTTCACCGGGGCGCACTCCTCGGTGCCCAGGGCGAACATCGCGACCGCCTGGGCGCCGCCGACGGAGTAGACCTCGTCCACGCCGAGCAGCGCGCAGGCCGCCAGGATGGTCGGGTGGACCCGGCCCCCGAACTCCTTCTGCGGCGGCGAGGTCACCGCGATGCCCCGGACGCCCGCCTCCTGGGCCGGCACCACGTTCATCACCACGGAGGACGGGTAGACGGCCAGCCCGCCCGGCACGTACAGGCCGACCCGCTCGACCGGCACCCAGCGCTGGGTGACCGTGCCGCCCGGCACCACCTGGGTGGTGTGCCCGGTGCGGCGCTGGTCGGCGTGCACGGCCCGGGCGCGGCGGATCGACTCCTCCAGCGCGGCCCGCACCTTCGGGTCCAGCGTCTCCAGGGCCTCGGTCAGCTGCTCGGCGGGCACCCGGGTGGACTCCAGCCGGACGCCGTCGAAACGCTCGGTGATCTCGATCAGCGCCGCGACCCCGCGATGGCGTACGTCCTCGGCGATCGGCCGCACCTTCTCCAGGGCGGCCGCCACGTCGAACTCGGCACGGGGCAGCAGGGCACGCGGGTCGTCCAGCGAGCCGCGGAGGTCGATTCGAGAGATCACGCCACCCAGTGTAAGGAGTGGCCGGAACGGGTGGTCCCGCATTTCAGTCCGTGATACGAAAGGCGAGACGACCGGGGGGACGGGGAAACGATGGCGGAGAGTGCTCCGGAGAGCTGGACCGACACCGAGCGGGAGCTCTGGGAGGCCTTCCGCGAGGGCGAGGTCTTCGACCTCCGGTGTGGCCGGACCGACATCGACGACCCCTTCGGGGACACCGTCTGGGGCCCCGAACGCACGGTGAGCGCCGAGGTCCTCGCCCACCTCCTGCTGGCCGGCCCGCGGCCCACCGCCGGGCGGGTCGCCTCGCTGCGGATGAGCGGGGTGTACGTCACCGGCGCGCTCAACCTGGCCGGCGGCCACATCGACCGGTACGTCGAACTGCGCGGCTGCCGCTTCGAGCACAAGATCCTCATCTCGGAGGCCTCGGCCACCACCCTGCGGATGGTCGACTGCCTGATCCCCCGGCTGGAGGCCTCCCGGCTCGCCACCACCGGCGACGTCCACCTGGCCCGCTGCCGGATCCCCGACGGCATCCGGCTCACCGACGCCAAGATCGGCACCGACCTGCTGCTCAACCTGGCCGTCATCGGCGGCGACCGCTACGGTCGCGCGGTGTCCGCCGACGGGATCACCGTCCACCAGGACTTCGAGGCCGAACGCCTGGAGACCCGGGGCGAGTTGAGCGTCCGCACGGCCCGAATAGGCGGCCGCTTCTCGCTCCGCGGCGCCCAGCTGCACGCCGACCCACAGAACCGGGTCTGCCTCAACGCCGTCCGGCTCAACGTCGGCCACACCCTCTACCTGACCAGCTCGGCCGACGGCGGCTGGTTCGGCTCCCGCAGCTACTACGGCTCCGGCTACGGCCAGAGCCCCCCGCCCGACGCGCCCAGCACCCCGTTCCGCGCCTACGGCCAGGTGCGGCTCTCGGACGCCCGCTTCGACGCCGCCTGCCTGATCTCCGGCGAATTCCACCTGGAGGGTGACGACGAGCTCTCGCTGCGCCGCATCCACACCCCCGAACTCCGGTTCACGTGCAAGATCCGGCCCACCGGCACCGTCTCCCTCTCCCGCGCCCGGGTCGGCAACCTGGTCGACACCCCGGACGCCTGGCCGCTCGGCAAGCACCTGCGGCTGACCGGCTTCGTCTACGAGAACCTCCGCCCGGTCGGACAGTTCACCGTCCAGCAGCGGATCGCCTGGCTGGAGGGCTCCGCGGTGGACTTCCAGCCGGAGTCCTACGAGCAGCTCGCCGCCGCCCTGCGCCGCGACGGCGCCGACGACGACGCCCGCGAAGTGCTCTACGCCAAGCAGCGCCGCCGCCGGGAGACCCTGCCACTGCCCGCCCGGGGCTGGGGCCTGGTCCAGGACGTCACCGTCGGTTACGGCTACCGCCCCGGCCGCGCCGGCCTGTGGCTCCTGCTCACCTGGGCCCTCGGCAGCATCTGGTTCGCCACCCACCCGCTGGACCCGCTCAAGGCCGACGAGAAACCCCACTGGAACGCGGTGCTCTACACCCTCGACCGGCTGCTGCCCATCGTCGACCTCAACCAGGGCGCCTGGAACCCCGGCGGCGCCAGCCAGTGGATCGCCGCCAGCCTCGTCGTCGTCGGCTGGCTCCTCGCCTCCACCGTCGTCACCGGCGCCACCCGCCTCCTCCAACGCGGCTGACCCCGGCCCCGCACCACCCGTCACCGCCTTCTGCACAGGAGGTCGTCCAGACCGACTTCCTGTGCAGAATCCCAAACAAGCTGACTTCTCCTCATTTCACCCCGCCGCGCCCTGAAATCACAGAAGCAACGGCGGCCCCGGCCAAGGATTGGCCGGGGCCGCCGAAACCAGAGCAAATAGACGCCTCCCTTCTAATTCCTGCCACCCGTTGCCGCTTCGGCACCACCGAAGCGGCAACGGCGACACTTTCTCATCCCGCTCATGAAAAGAGGAGCGAGAACGCCACCAAGAATGTTTCAGATATTTCACCACCCCGCCGCAATGAAAATCGCGGCGGGGTGGAATTAAACCACAGGGATTTGGAATAGATCAGAAAAGCGAAAACAGCAAAAACAAAACAAACAAAACAAGCAAAAAAACCAAAAAAAAAAAAAACAACAAAAAAAAAAAAAAAAAAAAAAAACAAACAA
>NZ_JBVHYH010000063.1:0-56507 GCF_055569135.1 Kitasatospora sp. NPDC029367 | reverse complement strand
CCCCCCCCCCCCCCCCCCCCCCCCCCCCCCCCCCCCCCCCCCCCCCCCCCCCCCCCCCCCCCCCCCCCCCCCCCCCCCCCCCCCCCCCGCTTCGTCGGGACCGGCCCGGCTTCGTCGGGGTCCGGTGCGCTGCGAGGATGTGAGTTCAGGAAGTTCAGCCGGCCGAAGCGGGCCGGCCGGGGCCGCGGGGGACTACACCTGTATGGCGCCCCGGGAGAAGCAAGGGAGGAAGAACACCATGGTGGTCACGCTCGCCAAGGGCGGGAACGTTTCGCTCACCAAGGCCGCGCCGAACCTGACGCAGGTCCAGATCGGCCTCGGCTGGTCCGCCCGTTCGACCACGGGCGCACCGTTCGACCTCGACGCGAGCGCCCTGCTCTGCGGTGGCGGACGGGTGCTCGGCGACGAGTACTTTGTCTTCTACAACAACCTCAAGAGCCCCGAGGGCTCGGTGGAGCACCAGGGCGACAACCTCGTGGGCGGCGACGAGACGGGTGACGACGAGCTGATCCTGGTCAACCTGGAGCTGGTCCCGGCCCAGGCGGACAAGGTGGTCTTCGCGGTCTCGATCTACGAGGCCGAGGCCCGGCTGCAGAACTTCGGACAGGTGCGCAACGCCTACATCCGGGTCGTCAACTCCGTCGACGGCGAGGAGATCGCGCGCTACGACCTGTCCGAGGACGCGTCCAGCGAGACCGCGATGATCTTCGGCGAGCTGTACCGGTACGCGGGTGAGTGGAAGTTCCGCGCGGTGGGCCAGGGGTACGCCTCGGGCCTGCGCGGGATCGCGCTCGACTTCGGCGTCAACGTACAGTGAGGCCGTAAAACGGACTTATCGCACCGATCAACGATCAGATGATCAACGATCAAACGATCAAGAGAACAGAGGGCAGTGCGGGGGTGACCTGACCGGGCCCGGCCCGGTCAGCCGTCTCGGGACCAGGCCGCCCCCGACACGGCCAGAACCCGAAAGGTAGCCAACTCCCGTGTTCCTCCGCACATTCGGCTGGTCGTTCGCGATCACCGCCCTGGGCCTGATCGCGGCCGGACTGCTCTGGGGGGCCCAAGGCTTCGGCATCGTGCTGATCCTCTCCATCCTGGAGATCTCCCTGTCCTTCGACAACGCGGTGGTCAACGCCACGGTGTTGAAGCGGATGAACCCGTACTGGCAGAAGATCTTCCTGACGGTCGGTGTGCTCATCGCCGTCTTCGGGATGCGTCTGGTCTTCCCGCTGCTGGTCGTCGGCCTCACCGCGAAGCTCAACCCCGCGACGGTGATCGACCTCGCCCTGCACTCCAACGCGACCCACGACGGCCTCACCTACGGCCAGTACCTGGAGGCGGCCAACCCGGCCATCGCGGCCTTCGGCGGCGTCTTCCTGCTGATGATCTTCCTCGACTTCGTGTTCGACGAGAAGGAGCACAACTGGCTCGGCTGGCTGGAGCGCCCGCTGGAGAAGGTCGGCAAGCTGGACGCCCTGTCCAGTGTCGTCTCCCTGGTCGCGCTGGTGCTGGCCTCGCGCTTCTTCGCGGCGGAGCACGCCGAAACCGTTCTGCTGGCCGGTGTGCTCGGCCTGATCACCTACCTCGTCGTCGGCGGCCTCTCCTCGATCTTCGAATCGGGCCTGGAGGAGGAGGCCGAGCGCGAGGAGGAGGCGGAGAAGTCCGGCAAGTCGGTCGTCCAGGTGGCCGGCAAGGCCGCGTTCTTCCTCTTCCTCTACCTGGAGGTCCTGGACGCGTCGTTCTCCTTCGACGGCGTGGTCGGCGCCTTCGCGATCTCCAACGACATCTTCCAGATCACCCTGGGCCTCGGCATCGGCGCCATGTACATCCGCTCGCTGACCGTCTTCCTGGTCCGCAAGGGCACCCTGGACGACTACGTCTACCTGGAGCACGGCGCCCACTACGCGATCGGCGCGCTGGCGGTGATCCTGCTGGTCGGGATCAAGTACCACATCCCGGAGATCGTCACCGGCCTGATCGGCGTCGCCTTCATCGGGCTGGCGCTCGCCTCCTCGATGCTGCGCAACCGGCGTGAGGCGGCGGAGGGGGAGAAGGAACTCGTGGGCAGCGGGCAGTAGTCCGCCGCCCCAGCCACCCCCTCGGCCGTAGGGCCGGGGAACGCGACGGCCGCCTCCGGGGATCCGGGGGCGGCCGTCGCGTTGTTCCTGCGGGGGATGTGTGGGCGGGGGCGGGGGTCAGCCCAGCTGCTGCTCGATCGCGCGCAGCTTGCGCTCCAGCGAGTCCAGCTTCGGCATCGACAGGGTGTCGTCGTCGGCCGTCAGGTCGACGGTCGAGCTGCGGTAGGACGAGGTGGAGCCGCTCGTCGAACCGGTGGTCGAGGAGGAGTACGAGCTGTCGGTCGAGGAGTAGGAGCTGCCGGTCGAACTGCTCGCCGAGGACAGCGAGGAGGACGACAGCGAGCTGCTCGCGGAGGAGGTGTAGGACGACCCCACGGCGGCCCGCGGCCGACGGCCGGCGTCCAGCGCGGTGGCGGAGGAGGTGTACGGGTCCTGCGTGGTCGAGGCGGTGCGGTCGCTCTCGGCGGCTAGGGCAGGCTCCGTAGCGGTCTGGCCGTCTCCGGCCGCCGTGAGCGCGGGCACCTGACGCCCGCCGCGGGCCCGGGCGAGCATGCCGCCCTGGCGGGAGATGGCCTTCAGCTCGGCCCGCTCGCGGCGGTCGGCGGAACGGGCGCGCACCTTGGCGTCCAGCTTCGCCTGGCGCTCCTCGCGGACCTCCTCGACCGCCTCGTCCAGGCTGCGGACGTTCTCCAGCAGCATCAGCGACCAGGCCGCGTAGGTCTCGCGCGGGGCGCGCAGCCAGCGGACGATGCGGATCTGCGGCAGCGGACGCGGCACCAGGCCCTGCTCGCGCAGCGCGGCCTTGCGGGTCTGCTTGAGCGCGCGGTCGAACAGGATCGCCGCCGAGATCGACATGCCGGAGAAGAACTGCGGGGCGCCGGCGTGGCCCAGGCCGCGCGGGGCGTGCACCCAGTTGAACCAGGCCGAGGCGATCGCGAACACCCAGACCAGCAGGCGGGAACCGAGCGCGGCGTCACCGTGGCTGGCCTCGCGGACGGCGAGCACCGAGCAGAACATCGCGGCGCCGTCCAGGCCGAACGGGACGAGGTACTCCCAGCCGTTGGACAGGCCCAGGTTCTCGATGCCGAAGCCCACCAGGCCGTGGAAGGAGAGCGCGGCCGCGACGCCGGCGCAGCAGAACAGCAGGGTGTACGAGGAGATTCCGTAGATCATCTCCTTGCGGCGGCGGCGCTCCTCGCTGCGCTCCCAGGAGTCGCCGGCCTCGTCGTTCTTCGAGCTCTTGAATCGCAGCGTCGCCATCAGGATGGCGACGAACAGCAGGGCTGCGCCGCCGACGACGGTCCAGACCAGCTGTATGGAGGTCAGGTTCATTGCGGGTCGGGCCTCGGGTTTCCGCAGGGGACAGGTTCACAGCGCGACACAGGTGGTCAGGTCCCGCGGGGCGGGTACCGCCTGACGGTTCGTTCGTCGCCGCACGACGTGCCCACCGCGCCCGCGCAGGGGCGGACGGGACACCTGTGCGGCTAGACGATATCGCGTCCGAAGGGGCGGCATGTTACGGGAGGGCGGCTTCCGCGGGCCAATCGACCCACCGGTTCGGGTCACGGGCGGGAATCACGGGTGGGCGTCAACGGCTGGGCAGGGTAGGGAAAGAAGGAGTCCGGGTATCCGTCGGCCCGGTCGATGCCCGATCATGGACCGGCGGATCGTCAGACCGCCGCACGGAGGCAGGGGGAGAGGACTGGATGGTCTCGATCTGGGAGTACCTGCGCGGGGACAAGAGCTACACCTTCGACAACCCGGGCGGGCAGCACAAGGTCACGCTCACCAAGTCGGCGCCGCAGCACGCGATCACCGGCTCCGCCGCCACCACCGGCTACCTCTACGTCAACCTGCACTGGACCATGCGCTCGGGCGCCGTCCGGCCGAGCACCCGGGACACCCTCAAACGGCTCTTCAGCCCGCGGATCCTCAGCCCGCTGGAGCCCGACTCGCCGGGGGGCAACGAGCAGCTGAACGTCGACCTCGACCTCGCCTGCATGTACGAACTCTCCGACGGCACCCGGGGTGTGGTGCAGCCGCTCGGTGAACTCTTCGGCGACCTGCGGGAACCGCCGTTCATCAAGCTCAGCGGTGACGACCAGTACGGGGCGCCCTCCGGCGAGACGATGTACGTCAACCTGGAGAAGAAGGACAAGTTCAAGCGGCTGCTGATCTTCGTCTACATCTACGACGGCACCCCGGCCTTCGAGCAGACCCACGCGGTGATAACGATCGTGCCGCAGACCGGGCCGCGGATCGAGATCAAGCTGGACGAACGGGCCCGGGCGGCGCGCTCCTGCGCGGTGGTGCTGATCGAGAACGCCGGGGACAACCAGCTGACCGTGCGCCGCGAGGTGCGGTACGTGAACGGGTTCCAGGCGGACATCGACCGGCTGTACGGCTTCGGGATGCAGTGGCAGCGGGGGTACAAGGGGCAGAAGCCGAGCGGGGGCGGGGACTGAGGTCCCCGGCGGGGCCGCGGGGGTGCGGTGACCGTGGGTGGCGGGGCTGCGGTGCTGGGGGCGTCGGCCCCGCCGGGCGTCGGGCTCGGCGGGGCGGTTCGGTGTGCGGTGATCCGGCGGGGACGGCTCAGTGGGGCTGGAACTGCGGGCCCTGCGGGGGCAGCGCGAACTCCTCGGCGGGCTGGGCCTGGGCCTGGGGCGGTACCGGTGCCGGGGGCTGCGGCGGGACGGGCGGCTGCTGGCCGGTGCCCGGCTGGGGCTGCGGGTAGCCGTATCCGGTGCCGGGCTGGGGGTAGCCGTAGCCGCCGGAGTGGGGGCCCGGCTGGGGCTGCTGGGGCGGGTACGGCTGGTTGGGCTGCGGGTAGCCGTAGCCGGTCGCGGGCTGGGCCTGCGGGTAGCCGTACCCGGTGCCGGGCTGGGCCTGGGGGTAGCCGTAGCCGCCCGATTGGGCGGCCGGCTGGTGGGTCGGCGGCGCGGGCGGGGCCGGCGGGATGTTCGGGGGCACGGTGGGCGGGGCCACCGGCGGGGGCGGGGTGGCCGGCGCGGCGGACGGCGGGGTCGCCGGGCCGTTGGCGGCGGCAGCAGCCGGGGCCGGGGTGGCCGGAGCGACCGGGGGCCGGGCCGGAGGCTGCGCCGGGGACTGCGGGACGGCCGGGCTCAGGGTGAAGGTGCCGGGCTCGGGCCGAGCCTCGGAGCGCGGGTCGGGCAGCGGGGTGGCCCGCGGGTCGACCGCGCCGGTGGGGGTGGCGGTGGAGGCGGGCGCCGGGGTCGGCTGGGCAGCGGCGGCTGCGGCTGCGGCGGCCGCTGCCGCCGCGGCGGCCTCCGCCTCGTCGTCGACCGTGATGCCGAAGTCGGTGGCCAGGCCGATCAGTCCCGAGGTGTACCCCTGGCCGATCGCCCGGAACTTCCAGGAGCCGTTGCGCCGGTACAGCTCGCCCGCGACCAGCGCGGACACGTTCTCGGCGTCCACGATCGCGAACTCGGCGAGCGGAACCGCGCCGTCACCCGTGGCGGCGTCGAACAGCAGCAGCCGCAGCCCCGGGACGGCGCGGAACGAGCCGCCCTCGGAGGAACCGGCCAGCACCACCCGGTCCACCTCCACGGGCAGCTTGGCCAGTTCGACCTCGACCGTGTCGATGATCTCGGCGCCGCCCGCGGTGTGCTGCTTGGGCAGGTGGCGGACCAGGCCGGAGGGGTGGCGGGGCTGGTTGTAGAAGACGAAGTCGGCGTCCGAACGGACCTTGCCGTTGGTGCCGAGCAGCAGCGCGGACGCGTCCACGTCCGGCGCACCGGGCGTGGCGCTCCAGCGCAGCACGGCGCGGACCGCCGCCGCCGGCAGTGCGATGTTGGCGCCCTTGGCCATCACGTGCGTCATAGCGGACCATCCTGCCCGTTCGCCACCCCTTCGGACAACGTGACCGGGACGGTCGGCGTGGGGGCGGACTTTGCCAAGACTTGCGTCGGACCGAGGTTTGCGGCGGGCCTTCCGGTGGGTGGCGGGTGGCCGGTCGGAGTCGGGCGGGGGCTGGGTGGCCGCCGGGCGGCGCCTGCCGGTCGTCCGTGGGGCGATCGCCCCGGGCGGGCCCCGGCGCCCGCCGGATGTTCCGGGAGTTCAGTGCCCCGACGCCGGGAACGGCCGGAACCCGTCCGTACGATGGGCCTTCGAACAGGCCCCCGGAGGCCGGTGGGGGGAGTCCGCCGGCGGTGCGTCCAGGCGGGAAACCGCTGGCCGGAGGCCGTCCGTCCGGTCGGTCAGCCCGCCGTCCAGCCCCGAGGAGAGCACCGTGCGCCATTTCGGCCACCTCGTCGACGACGTCCGTGCCCGGCTGTTCCTGGAGCAGCCGCGGACGTTCACCGCGGCGAGCGAGCCCGCGGTGCTCGCCACTGCCCTCGGCGGCACCCTCTACAGCCCCGCGACCAGGCCCGTACTGGCCGCCGACATCCGCAAGCTGGCCGGACAGGGCGTGGTGTCGATGGTGCTCTGCCTGGAGGACTCGATCGCCGACCACGAGGTGGGCGCGGGCGAGCGCAACCTGGTCGAGCAGTTGTCGGACCTGGTCAATGATTTCACCGACTGCGCACAGGATCACCCGCTTCTCTTCATCAGGGTTCGCACTGCCGAGCAGATCCTCGACCTGGTCGAGCGACTCGGTCCGGCCGTCGGGCTGCTGAGCGGCTTCGTCCTGCCCAAGTTCACCCCGCAGGTCGGCGGCGCCTACCTGGCCGCGCTCGCCGCCGCCGAGGCCGCCACCGGGCGGCGGCTGTTCGCCATGCCCGTCCTGGAATCGCCCGAACTCGCCCACCTGGAGACCAGGCGCGAGCAGCTCTTCGGCATCGCCGAGCTGCTCGCCGAGCACCGCGAACGGGTGCTCGCCGTCCGGCTCGGCGTCACCGACCTGTGCTCCGCCTACGGGCTGCGGCGCTCACCCGACCTCACCGCCTACGACGTGGCCCTGGTCGCCGCCGTGATCGGCGACGTGGTCAACGTGCTCGGCCGGGCCGACGGCACCGGGTACACCGTGACCGGGCCGGTCTGGGAGTACTTCCCGGTGCAGGAGCGGATGTTCAAGCCGCAGCTGCGCCGCACCCCGTTCGCCGCGACCGCCGGCACCGCCCGGGCCTCCGGCGAGGAGGTCCGCCGGAAGATCATCGAGCACGACCTGGACGGGCTCATCCGCGAGGTCGAACTCGACCGCGCCAACGGCTTGTTGGGCAAGACCTGCATCCACCCCAGCCACGTCCCCGCCGTGCACGCGCTGTCCGTGGTCACGCACGAGGAGTACTGCGACGCGCGCGACATCCTGCGGCAGGAGCAGGACGGCGGCGGGGTGCTCCGCTCGGCGTACACGAACAAGATGAACGAGGCCCGGCCGCACCGCGCCTGGGCGGAGCGGGTGCTACTGCGGGCGGAGGTCTTCGGAGTGGCCCGGGAGGACGTGAGCTTCGCGGAGCTGCTGTCGGCCTGCCTGTGCGGCTGACCCCGGCCCCTCGACCCGACGACACGAGCGAACAGATCGATCAGCACCACCGAAGGCGGGACCAGTAGTGAAGAGAGCAGAGACGGCGACGGCAGCGACGGTGACGGCGGTAGCGGGCGGGGCGGGTGCGGCCGGGGCGGGTACGGCCGGTGTGGTGGAGGGCGGCTGGACCGGGCGCTGGGTCGCCGAGCGGGCCGGGATCGCGCTGACCGGATCGGAGCGCCTGCCCGAACTGGTCGGCCTGGCCCTGCGGTCCGGCAACCCCAGGCGGGCCCACCTGCTGGTCTCCAGCGTGCTCGGCAAGCACGTCCCGCAGCGGCCCGCCGTCGTGCACGGCGCCGGGCTCGAACTCGGTCGCCGGGTCCGGGAGTTGCTCGGCCCCGCGGCGGCCGGCCGGGCCGTCGTGCTCGGCTACGCGGAGACGGCCACCGGCCTCGGTCACAGCGTCGCCGACGGCCTGGACGCGCCCTGCCTGCACTCCACCCGCCGCCCCGTCCCCGGGGTGCCCCCGCTCGGCGGCTTCGAGGAGGAGCACTCCCACGCCACCGGCCACCTGCTCCTCCCGGCCGACCCCGAACTCCTCGCGGGCGACGGGCCGTTGGTGCTGGTGGACGACGAGCTCTCGACCGGCCGGACCGTCCTCAACACCATCCGCGAACTGCACCGCCGCCACCCGCGCGGCCACTACGTGGTGGTCGCCCTGGTCGACCTGCGCTCCGCCGAGGACCGGCACCGGCTCGCCGCGGCCGCCGCCGAACTCGGCGCCCGGCTCGACGTGGTGGCCACCGCGAGCGGTGGCGTCGACCTGCCCGAGGACATCGTGGCGCGGGCCGAGCGGCTGATCGCCGCCGTCCCTCCGGCCGCCCCGCCGCCGGCCGTCGAGCCCGCCCCGCTGGTCCGGGTCGAGCTGGACTGGCCCGCCGGGCTGCCGGACGGTGGGCGGCACGGCTTCACGGCGCGGGACCGCGAGCGGCTGGACGCCGTACTGCCCGCACTGGCGGGGCAGGTGGCGGAGGCGCTCGGGGACGGCGCGGGGCCGGTGGGCGGTGCCGGCTCGGTGGATGGTCCTGGCTCTGAGCAGCAGCGGGTTTTGGTGCTCGGCTTCGAGGAGCTGATGTACGCGCCGCTGCGGCTGGCCGAGGCGCTCGCCCAGCGGCTCGGCGGTGACCGCGTCCGCTACTCCACCACCACCCGCTCGCCCGTCCTCGCCGTGGACGACCCCGGCTACGCCATCCGCACCCGGCTGGTCTTCCCGGCCCACGACGACCCGCAGGACGGCGGCTCGCGCGAGCGCTACGCCTACAACGTCGCCCCCGGTGCGGACGGGGCCCGCCGCTTCGACGCCGTGGTGCTGGTGGTGGACGACGTGGCCGACACCCCGGCGCTGCACCAGGGGGAGTACGCGCTGCTGCGCCAGCTGCGGCAGGTCACCGACCGGGTGGTCCTCGCGGTACTCCCCTCGCACCGCCCGGTGCTGCCCGCCGTACCGTCCTCGGTGTCGTCCTCCGTGCCGGCCGCCGCGTCGCCGGCTCCGCTGCCTGCCGCGCTGCCGGCTCCGCTGTACGGGCCGGAGTTCTCCTCCTACCGCCCGGAGGAGGTCGCCTGGCTGCTCAAGGACCTCTCCGACGTGCCGCTGGAGGCCCCCACCGAGGAACGGGAGGAGGCCGTCCAGCACGGCGGCGCCCACTACGCCGAGTCGCTGCCGGTCGAGTACCGCCCCAGCCCCGAGTACCAGGAGCTGTTCCACCAGGCGCTGCGCGGTTCGGCCCGCCGGATGGCGCTCGCCGTCGGCACCGTCGCCGAGACCCTGCTGCGCGAGCGCGGGCCCGGCCTGGTGCTCGCCTCGCTGGCCCGGGCCGGCACGCCGGTCGGCATCCTGGTCCGCCGCTGGCTGGCCTTCGCCCACGGCCTGTCCGTGCCGCACTACGCGGTGTCCATCGTCCGCGGTCGCGGCATCGACCAGGTCGCGCTGCGCTACCTGGCGGCCCACCACCGGGCGTCCGACGTGGTCTTCGTGGACGGCTGGACCGGAAAGGGCGCGATCACCCGCGAGCTCACCGACGCGCTGGCCGGCACCGGCTTCGACCCGGACCTCGCGGTGCTCGCCGACCCGGGCCGCTGCGTCCGGACGTACGGCACCCGGGAGGACTTCCTGATCCCCTCCGCCTGCCTCAACTCCACGGTGTCCGGGCTGGTTTCGCGCACCGTGCTGCGGGCCGGACTGATCGGTCCCGGTGACTTCCACGGTGCCAAGCACTATGCCGAACTCGCGGGCGGGGACGTCTCGGAGGCCTTCCTGACCGCGGTGGCCGACCACTTCGGGGAGGTCCGCGCCCTCGCGGTCCAGGCGGCCGACCGGCTCGCCGCCGACCCGGACCGCACGCCCGACTGGGCCGGCTGGGCCGCCGTCGAGCGGATCAGCGCCGAGTACGGCATCGACAACATCAACCTGGTGAAGCCCGGCGTCGGCGAGACCACCCGGGTGCTGCTGCGCCGGGTGCCCTGGCGGGTGCTGGCCCGGCGCGGCGCGGGCTCCGACCTCGACCACGTACGGCTGCTCGCCGCCCAACGCGGCGTCCCGGTCGAGGAGGTGGACGGGCTGCCGTACAGCTGCGTGGGCCTCATCCACCCCCGCTACAGTCGGGGGGCGACGGGGGAGAGCGGACGGGCCGTGACGGGGAGGGAGTCCTGATGGGTGCAGTGGAAGGTTCGGATGGTACGGGCGGTGCTGCCGATGGTGGCGCGGGTGGCTCAGGGGGCGCGGGTGGCGTGTTGGTGGCCAGCGACCTCGACCGTACGCTCATCTACTCCGAGCGGGCCCTGGCCCTGGGCGGACCCGACCGGCTCGCGCCACGCCTGCTCTGCGTCGAGGTGCTGGACGGGCGCCCGCTGTCCTTCCTGACCGAACGGGCCGCCGCTCTGCTGGTCGAACTGGGCCGCCGGGCCCGCTTCGTACCCGCCACCACCCGGACCGTCGAGCAGTACCGGCGGGTCAACCTGCCCGGGCCGACGCCGACTTACGCGATCTGCGCGAACGGCGGACAGCTGCTGGTGGACGGCGAGCCGGACCGCGACTGGCGCCGCGAGATCACCGCACGGATCGCCGCCGGCGCCGCCCCGCTGGACGAGGTGGTGCGTCGACTCGCCCTGAGCGCCGACCCGGAGTGGACGCACAAACGGCGGGTCGCCGACGAGCAGTTCGCCTACCTGGTCGTCGAACGCGACCGGCTGCCCGACGGCTGGCTGCCCGAGCTCACCGGCTGGTGCGCCGAACGCGGCTGGCGGGTCTCGTTGCAGGGCCGCAAGGTGTACGCCGTGCCGCAGCCGCTCACCAAGAGCGCCGCGCTCGCCGAGGCCGTCCGGCGCAGCGGCGCGCACACCGTCCTGGCGGCCGGCGACTCCCTGCTGGACGCCGACCTGCTGCTCGCCGCCGACGCCGGGTGGCGGCCCGGGCACGGCGAACTGGCCGACGGCGGATGGACGGCGCCCGGCGTCACCGCCCTGGCGGAGGTGGGGGTGGCGGCGGGGGAGGAGATCGCCCGCCGGTTCCTGGCGGCCGCGACCGTCGCCCCCGTCGCCCCTGTTGCCCCCGTCGGCACGGTGGTCGCCGGCTAGCTGTCGGTCAGCCGCCGGTCAGCCGCAGCACCCGCCGCCGCAGCAGCCGCCCCCGCCCCCGCCCCCGCTCGGGGCCTGCTGCGGCGCGCCGCCCGCCGCGCCGGTGACGGCGACGGTGGACAGCAGCTTCACGGTGTCCCGGTGGCCCTGCGGGCAGACGGCGGGGTCGTTGGCCTGGGCCATCGGGCGGCGGAGCTCGAAGGTGGCTCCGCAGGAGCGGCAGCGGAAGTCGTAGCGTGGCATACCGGCAGGGTACCGACCGCGCTCAGCGGTGCTGGCCCAGATCGCCGCGGATCATGTCGATCACCCGGGCCGCCGTCTCCCGTACCGCCGCCAGCTCGGTCAGGAAGTGCCAGTAGTCGGGGTGCCGGCCCGCGGCCTGGAGGGTCTCCAGTGCCCGGTCCAGCCGGGCCACCGCCTCGTCCAGCGGGCCGGCGTGCCGTGGGTCCGGCGCGGTGCGGCCCGCCATCGCCAGGCGCTGGGCGTCCCGGACGGCGAAGCGGGCGCGCTCCACCTCCCGGTTCGGGTCGTGCTGCACCTCGTTCAGCTGCCGCAGCCGGTCGTTCACGGCCTGCACCGAGCCGTCCGCGGTCTCCAGCAGCGCGCGGACCGTACCGATCGCGGCGGTGGCGTCCGCCCACCGTTGCTCGTCCCGGGCCCGGGCGGCCTCGGCGAGCTTGTGCTCGGCGGCCCGGCCCGCCTCGGCGACCTGCTCGGGCACCCGCTGGAGGTCCTGCCAGCAGGCCGTGCTGAACCGGCGGCGCAGCTCGCTCAGCGCCGGATCGACCGTCTCCGCCTTGGTCCCGAGCGCCTGGATCCGGGTCCGTAGGCTGGACACCCGGCGGTCCAGCTCCCGGGCCCGCTCGGGCAGTTGGGCGGCGTCGGCAGTGATCGCCTCCGCCCGCCGCTGCACGTCCTCGGCCCGCTGGAGGGTGGCCGCCACGCCGTGCCGTGCCGCCCCCTCGTTCAGCCGCCCCAGCTCCGGCGCCAGCTCGGCCAGCCGGGCCGCCAGGTCGTCCGCCCGCAGCCCGGCGCCGCGCACCTCGTCCAGCGTGGTGGTCGCCCGCAGCAGCGCGCGCTTGGCCTGCTCCACGGCCGGAGTGACCCGCATCAGCTGCTGCTCGGCGTGCTGGAGGGTCGGCTGGAGGCGGCGCAGGAAGTCGGTCAGCTCGGCGCGGGCCGAGCGGAGCTGGCCCTGCACGTCCACCAGCAGCCGCCGGGCCTGGGCCACCGAACCGGCGTCCAGGTCCTCCCGGTCCAGGTCATGGGCGTCGAGCGCGGCCAGGTAGTTCACCGTGACCTGCTCGACCCGGCCGGAGATCGCCGGCCACTCGGCCAACGCCCGCTGCGCCGCCGCACCCTCCTCGGCCGCCCGGACGGTCTCCACCGCCAACCGGAGCTCGCGCTGCGTCTCCTCCAGCTCGTAGAACGCCTCCTGCGCCGCGGCCCGCGCCTCCCGGGCCTCCGCCCGCACGCCGTCCCCGGCACTCCGCCGCCCCCACCAGCCGCCACTGCCCGCCGACGCCAGCCCGACCGCCCCCAACGCACCCGCCAGCACCACCGGCAACACCAGCGCGTCGCCCAGCGCACTCCCCGCCCGACGCCGCCCCCGCTGCCCGCTCCCGCCGGCCACCGCCACTGCGCGCTCCCTGCTCCGACCCGCTGATCCGCGCCCATTCTCCCCGATCCCCCCGCACCACGGGCAGCCCCCTCCCACCACCCCGCCCCGCCCGCACCACACCATCCCTCCGGACCAGGTACCCTAGGCACTCGTCGTACGCCCGAAGGGCCACGACCGGGGGCGCGTAGCTCAGTGGTAGAGCGCTGCTCTTACAAAGCAGATGTCGGCGGTTCGAAACCGTCCGCGCCCACCCCGTGAACAGCTGGAACGCACACTGCGGCCCAGGTCAGGAGCATGATCCTGACCTGGGCCGCAGTCGTTCCGGCGGTCTTGTCGCCGCCCCGGCCACAGGGCGGACGCGTCCTGGTGGTCGGGGGCTTTCGGCGTTTCGGGGTGGGGGGTTGGGGTGGGGTGGGGTCATTGGCGGGTGGGGGTGGTGCCGGTCATGGTGAAGCGGGGGGAGCACTGTTCGGTGGATCGGTTGTTGGCGTTCCAGACGCAGATCTGCAGGGTGTGGCCGGTGACGGGGAGGAAGCTCGTCTTCGCGGCGCCCCAGGAGGCGCGGAAGGTGTAGGTGAGGCCGTCGCTGCGGGAGAGTTCGGCGACGCAGGTCTGGTTGAGGGAGGTGTTGAGGACGCCTGCGAGGGAGCCGGTGCCGTTGTCGTCCAGCCAGGCGGAGCAGGCGGCGTCGTTGCCGAACCAGCTGGTGTCCGCCTCGGAGCCCTTGACCTGGGCGGGGTCGTCGCTGCCGTTGATGCCGCTGATCGAGGAGGAGGTGACGGTGGGGGCGGCAGCCGAGCGGGTGGCGGGGGCCGTGGTGGGTGGGGTGGCGGGTTTGGGGGTGGAGGCGGTGGAGACGGCGGAGGTGGTCGAGGGCCGCGGGGTCGGGGAGGAGGCCCGGGTGGGGTCGGCCGGGGTGGTCGACGGCGGGGGCGAAGGGTCGGCGGTGGGCGAGGGTGTGGCGCTCGGGCTGGTGGAGGGCCCGGGTGTCGTGCCGGCCAGGGGCTGGACGGTGACCGGCGTGCCGAGGGAGTCCAGGGAGGTGTGGTGCTGTGGGGATGTGTCGGGGCTGAGGGCGTACACCGTGACCGTGCCGAGGGCGATCACGGCGGCGATCGGTAACAGGAACAGGCGCTTGCGCCGGCGGCGGCGGGGTGGTGCGGGGGGAGGGGGCCCGGCGTCGGGTGGCGGGAGCGTCTCCAGCTTGCCGACCGGCGTTTCGGCGAAGGCGCGGCGCGCGTCGATGCGGGCCAGGACTTCGGTCGGCCAGGACGGGGGAGGGGCGGGCAGGTGCGCCTGGGCCGCCTGGACGACCTGGTCGGCGGTGGGGCGTGCGCCGGGGTCGGTGGCGAGGCAGGGCGCCAGGACGGCGGCGAGGTCGGCGTCCACGGCGCGCAGCCGTTCCAGGTCGCAAACGGCGCCGGGCGTGCGGGCCGAGGCGGCGTAGAGCAGGAGCGCCGCGAGTGCGTAGACGTCCGCGGGCGCTGCCACGTCCGCGTCCCCGGCCTGCTGCTCCGGCGCCGAGAAGCCCTGCGTCCCGTAGCCGTCACCGCTCCTGGTGAGCCGCGCCTGGTCCGCGGCGCGGGCGATGCCGAAGTCGATCAGCTTCACGCCGTCGTGCACCAGCATGACGTTGGCGGGCTTGATGTCGCGGTGGGCGATCCCGGCCGTGTGTACGGCCCGCAGTTGGGCGGCCGTCTCGGTCAGCAGGAGCCACAACACCTCGGCGGGCAGCGGCCCGTGCAGTCGCACCGCCTCGTCCACGGTGAGTCCGGGGACGTACTCGGTGGCGAACCACGGGCGTTCCGGCGTGCCGTCGCTCGCCAGCACCCGCGGTGCGACCCCGAACGGCACCCGGTAGAGGAGACCGACCTCCCGTTCGAAGCGCTCGCCGGAGACCAGCCGCGGCCGGACGAGCTTGACGGCGGCGTAGCCGCGGTCCGAGACCCCGAGGTAGACCTCGCCCATGCCTCCGGTGCCGAGCAGGCCGATGACGCTGAAGCTGCCGATCTCCTGCGGATCGCCCGGGCCGAGTGGTTCGGCGACCGCGCTGTCGATCGCAGCGGCTCGCCGGCTGATCGTGCTCACGGCGGGCAGGCTATCGAGCAAGGTCACGCCCGGCAAACAGAGTTGACGGTTCCGCAGATGCCACCCACGCATGCCGGAGGGAGGACCAGTCCTCCCGGAGCGCTCGTACACTCACTGGCGCGAGCCGAGGCGCAGGCATGTGAGCAGAGGTATGTGAGCGGAGGTATGTGAGATGGTGTACGGAAACTTCCCACCCCAGATGCTGCCGCCGGGCAGCCCCTCCGACCGGGTGCCCCCGGCGCCGCCCGGGACGATCTTCGTGATCGGCCCGGAGGGCGGGTACGCCGTGCCGCCGCGCCGGTACACCCTGCTGTTCGGGCGCGACCGCGAGGACGTGCACGTACCGGTCGGCGTCGACGACCCGACCGTCAGCCGTCGGCACGGGGTCTTCAGCTGCGCCGCCGCGGACGGCGACTGGTGGCTGGTCAACACCGGCAACCTGCCGATCGAGCTGCCCGACGGCGTGCTGATGCTCACCGGCCACAAGCGGATCATCGGGCCCGGGTACACCCCGCTGGTGATCAACTCGTCCAAGCGGCGCTCCCACCTGGTGGAGGTCCGGGTCGTGGACGGGGACGACCTGCACCCCCGTGCCACGAGCAGCGCCGAGACCGCCGCCCCCGAGACGGTCTACGCGCTCTCCCCACAGGAGCGGCTGGTGCTCACCGCGCTCGCCCGGCGGTACCTGGAGGGCCAGGAGGCCTTCCCGCTCCCGCTGGCCTGGGAGGACACCGCCCGGCTGGTCAACGCCTCGCCGTACGCGACCAAGTCCTGGACCTACAAGTCGGTCGCCAACACGGTCGAGGACGTACGGGAGCGGCTGCGCCGACGGGGCGTGCGCGGACTGACGCGCGACGAGGTCGGCGAGCCGGTCGGGTCGACGCTCAGCGTCAACCTGATCAGGGAACTGCTGAGAACGGCGACGCTGAACGCCCAGGACCTGGAGTTGTTGATCGACGGGACCTGAGTGGATGTGGAGGCAGGAGTGCGCGCCCCGGTCGACGGTTCGGCCGGGGCGCAACGGTGTTCATCGGGGCGGCTCGGCCTCGGCCTCGGGCTCGCGTTCGGGCGCGGGCTCGGGCGCGGCCTGGGCGTGGTAGGTCACGTGCATGGTGCCGTCCTCCATCGCGAAGACGGCGGCCCGGTCCTCGGCCCTGTTCTGCTGGCGCGGTTGGGGCTGTGGCTGGGGCTGGGGCTGGGGCTGCGGACTCGGTTGCTCGGGGCGATCCGTCGTGTTGGTCACCCGGTTGTTGTCGCCCACGATGAAGGTGCCGGAGACGTCTCCGGTGCGGATGGCGTCGGGGGTGGATTCCGCTGGCATGGGCGGGCCTTTCTCGGTCGGTCGTGCGGAGGTCATGTGCTGCAGTGGGTTTGCAGGCTGTCCAGGGCCGTGTTCGTCGCCGATGCCTGAGTCGACGTGTCGACCGTGTCGCTCTGCCCGTTGCGAAAGGACTGGTACTGGCTCACCATCTGCTGAACGGGACTCAGGATCCTGTTGAGGTCCGATGCTACGGATCTGTCCCGTGCGCGCGACGCGGCCGCCTGTGCCGTGGACTTGATGGAGCGCAGGTCCTTGATGACGGTGTCGATGGCGGAATTCGGCGCGCTTCGGTCGGGAGTGGCGGAGGTCCGTCCCGAGTTGTAGGCCTCCACGGCGTTGTTGTACGAGGTGACCGCACCGTGCGCGGTGGTCGCGTCGGTGTTGAACCGGCCGATCTCTCGGTCCAGCTCCGGCAGCACCGTTGCGCACACGGGATCGACGGATTTCGTCGGGACGACCGGAGGCGGGTACGGTCGTCCGCCGGCCTGGACGGAGCCGGACGTGGCGGCCGAAGACGAGCCGCGGTCCTTGTTGGCGTTGACCGCGGCCCCCACGCCCACCACGGCTGCCAGTCCGACCGCGCAGGCGATGGCGAGGGCGATGCCGCCCTTGGCGGTCGCCGCGCCGGCGGTGGCGAGTGCGGTGTGGCCCGTGCCGGTCGTGGCGGCGCCCGCGGTGTGTGCCGAATGGGCCGCGTGAGTCGAATGGGCCGCGTGCGTCGAGTTGGCCGCGTGAGTCGGGTGGGAGGCGTGCGTTGAGTGGGCGGTGGAGCTGTGCGAGCCCGAGAGGTCGACCTTCGGCGGCGTCGCCTGCGAGGCGGAATGCGCGCCGGGCAGGTGGGTGCCCGGCACCGGCTGTTGGGCGGTGTGGGACAGGTCGATCACCTTCGGTGGAGCCGGCGGGTGTACGGGCGCCGGAGCACCGGAGGCGGGAACCGGGTGGGTGACGGTCGGTGGCTGGACCACGGGGTGGGTGACGGTGGGCGGTTGGACCACGGGGTGGGTGACGGTCGGTGGCTGGACGACCGGGTGGGTGACCGTCGGCGGGCTGACCACGGTGTGTACCGGCCCGACCGGACCCACCGGCCCGACGGGCCCCACCGGCCCCACCGGCGCCATGGCCGTCGTCACCGCCGTGACGGCCTGATGGACCGCCGACTGCGCCTGCAGCGCCATGAGTTCCTGCCAGAGCACCCCCGCCTCGAGCACCAGCGTGGCCGTCTGCGCCACCCGCCCGATCGCCCTGCGGCGGGCGCGTGCCTCGCGCAGGAAGAACTCCTCGCCCGCGCTGTCGCCCGCGCTCTTCGCGGCGGCCCAGCCGGCGCCGAGCAGGCTGCCCCACGCGTCGAACTGCCGGGACAGTGCCAGCTTCGGCGAGGCGGCGCGGGCCAACGCGGCGCCGAGCTGCGGCTGTCCGCTCCGCTCCGCCCGCAGCACCGCGACGTCCAGGGCCTGGAAGTGGGCCGCGACCTGGTCCGGGGTGGTGTCCCGCGACTCGACCCACGCGGTGAGCGCCCGGCAGAGCGGCCCGGCGGGGAACTGCGTCATCCGGCTCTTCAGCACGCACTCGGCGACGTCCGGTGGACACCGGTAGCCGGTCTCCGAGGCGAGCAGCAGACCGTGTCGCACCAGGCCGTCGGCGAGCGCTTCGGCGTCCGGGCGGCCGAGCAGGGTGTCGAGCTGCGGGGCGGCCAACTCGGCGCCGGACAGCGAGCCGAGCAGGTGCAGCAGGTCGCGCTCCGGTGGCCGGAGCCGGTTGAGCAGCGCGGGCAGCAGGGCGGGGAGGTCGGCGATGCTTGGCAGGCGGTTGCCGGTCGCGGTGGACAGCGCGATGCGCCGCAGCCGGAGCGGGTTGCCGTGCAGGGCGTCGCACAGTGCCTCCACGGTCCGTGCTTCGTCGGGCAGCAGTCCGCGGGCCAGGACGGTCTGCACCAGGGTCACCCCGGCCGGGGCCGGCAGTCCGTCGAGGCGGATCGCGTGAACGCCGGTGAGCGCCGAGCGGTGCTGCGAGGTGAAGACGAACGCGGACTGCTCGGCCATGTCGGACAGCCGGCGCAGGTCCTTCTCGTCGAGTCCGACGTCGTCCAGGTAGATCCGTAGCCGCAAGGTCTTCAGGTGCTCCTTGAGCACCTCCAGCGACGGCTTGTAGTTCGGCGCCTCGAAGCCGATGTCGAAGATCGCCTGCGCGAGGTCGTCGGCCGTCCGCCCGCCGGCTTCGACGTAGGCCGCGCCGTCGGGTCCGCCGGGCAGGGTGCGGGCGAGGTGGCGCAGCAGCGCGCTCTTGCCGACGCCGGGGGTGCCCCAGATCTGCACCAACTGGCTTCTCCCGAGCGCCTCCTGCACCAGCCGGAGGTCCCGTTCGCGGCCGATCAGCGGCTCGGCGGCGGACCGTGGCAGGTGGGAGATCCACTGCCGTTTGACCGGATCCGGCAGCGGTCCGGTGTGGACGGTGACGGACGAACCGCTCTCGGCGGTGACGCTCAGGTTGGTCACGGTGTTCCGGTCGCCGACGATCATCGTCCCGGAGACGTCGCGCGCCCGGATCCGCGCGGGACCGCCCGGAGTGCCGTGACCACCGGGAGTGCTGCTACCGCCCGGAGTGCCACTACCGCCCGGAGCACCGTTGTTCTCTGGCATCTGCTTCCCCGGTCCTCTCCAACGCTCGGCTCCCGGCTCTCGGTCATGCTGGCGCCGAGCCGTCGGGGGAACCCGGCGCTTTTAGCTGTTTGGCGGGATCGCCCGCGGATCGGCTGCTCCGGCCGCGACGGTCGCACCGGTCGCGACGGCCGTACCGGCCGCACCGGCTTCCTCGGCCGCGACGGCGATCCGGGCGAGGTGGTCCAGGTCGAGGATCGTGATCCTGCGGTAGCCCGTGACGACCGCGCCCGAGTCCCGCAGCGCCCGCAGGGCCTTGTGGATCGACGACTCCGCCGCGCCGACCAACGTGGCCATCTCCGGTTGTGACAACGGGAGTTGGGCTTCCTTGCGGCCCGGTCGGCCGTAGGTGACGGCCAGGTGGTGCAGGATCCTGGCCAGCCGTCCGAGCACGTCGCAACCGGTGAAGTCGACGATCCGGCCGGTCGCCGTCCGCAGCTTGGCCACCACGCTCGCGTTGAGCGCGAGCCCGATGGCGGGGTGCTGCTTCGTGCACTCCAGCAGTTCGGAGGACAGGATGTAGCGGGCCAGCACCCGGCCGCAGGTCGTCACGGTGCCGCTGCGCGGCTGGCCGTCGATCCCGGCGAGCTCTCCGACCAGGTCCCCGGCCATCCGTACCGCCACCAGCGCCTCCCGGCCGTCCTGCGCGTGCGCGGTGACCTTCACCGTGCCGCCGAGCAGGAGCAGCGCGAAGTCCGAGGTGTCGGCCTCGTGGATGGTGATCTGACCGGCCGGGTAGACCACGCCGTGGCCGAGCCCCAGCAGGACCCGGCGGTCGGCCTCGCCGACCCGGCCGAGCAGCCCGGCCGGCGGCCAGTAGGCCTCGGCCCCGCGCACCCGTGTGTTGCTCATCGGTCACTCCTCCTCCTCGTCCGGCCGAAGCCGGACAAGCCGTATTAGTAGCCGTTCTACCCGAGGACCCCTCCTCTACGATCTCGTCAACCATCTTGTCGGCGCCTCCAGTTCGGCGCCGACGGCACATCGGTCTCCGAGTGCCGGCCCCTGGCGTGACCGCAGCGGGAAGCAGAGGGAACGTGAATCCGAGGTACGAATACCGAGCGCTGTTGGCGTGCGACATCGCGGCTTCCGCGGGCCGCGGGCAGCAGCGGCTGCAGGAGATCCGTGGTGCGCTGCGATCCGTGCTGTCCGGTGCCCTCGACGTCGCGGAGTTGGACCGGCGGGACGTCGCGTACCTGGACACCGGTGACGGCTGCCGGCTGGTCGCTCCGGCCGGGCTGCCCAAGGCCGAACTGCTGGTCCCGCTGCTGCCGGAGCTGAGCGCGCGGATCCGCGGGCACAACCGGCAGGCGGGCCCGGAGGCCCGGTTGCGGGTGCGGGTGGCGGTGCACGCGGGGGAGGTCCGGTTCGATCCGGACGGCATCGTCTCCGGCACTCCGTTCGAGGTGCTCGCCCGGCTGCTGGACGCGGCCCCGCTGCGGCGTGCGGCCGTGGCCGGTCCGGACGGTGCCCCGGTGGCCGCGATCCTTTCGCAGCACTACTACGAGGAGACGGTCGGGCACGGCTACGAGGGGCTCGAAGCCGATGCCTTCACCGCGGCCGAGGTGGTCGTGAAGGAGTACGCCGCGCGGGCGTGGCTCTGGTACCCGGGCAGCCCGGTCGGGCCACGACCCGAGGAGGAAGCGGGGCCGCGGACCGCGGAAACCGGACCACGACCTGTGGAAGCCGGGCAACAGCCGACGGAGGCCGAGCCGCGGACCGTGGAGCAGGTCGTCCGGGCCACCGGGCACGGCACGGTCTTCGCCGTCGCCCGCGGCGTCCAACACATCCGATCCAACGAACGGGGCTGAAACGCCGATGAACGAGGAACTCGCCGAGCTGGCCGCGAGCGGAGCCGCCGCTCTGGTCGCCGCGATGGGCACCGACCTCTGGACGGAGGCGAAACGGCTGATGAGCGGCGTCATCGCCCGGGCCCACGGAGGCCGCCGCAGGGAACTGGCCGCCGCACTGGAGCTGCCGTCGACCACCACGAGGGGAGTGGTCGACGGCGAGGTCGTGGGCTACTGGACCGACGCCCTGGTCCAGTTGCTCGACCGGAACCCGGGTCTCGCCCGGGACGTCACGGCCCTCGCGTCGCTGCGGATCCCGCACCAGCCGGACGTCGCGGTCCAGGTCAACTCCGCGACCGGTTCGGGTGAGGTGTTCGCGGTGCAGCACGGCAACCAGCACTTCGCCGGCGGGCCGAGGTCCCGCGACTCCGGGGACGGGCGATGAGCGGGGGCGACGGCCGGTCGGACGGTCCGACGGACGGCTGGGTGCGGGCGGGGCTGCTCGTCGCCGTCACCGTCGGGGCCCTCGTCGAGGTCGGCACTCCGCACCGGCACTACGGCTGGTTGGTGAACGTGTTGGCCCTCGCGGCGATGGGTGTCGTCGGTGCGGCGGCCGCGCTGGGATCCGAGCTCGCCGTGGCACCGGCCGGGCAGCGGGGTCGGCCCGAACAGGAGCCCCGGGGCTTCGAACGGGAACCCCGGTCCGACCCGGCGGCGCCGGCCTGCCGCTACGTCGCGGGGCCGACCGGGCCGACCGCGCCGACCGCGCCGATTGCGCCGACGGCCCAGCCGGGGAAGCCCCGGCCGTTCCTGCGCGAGCGGCCGACCGACCTGAGCGTTCCCCGCTTCGGTGACGGTGCACGGGCCCAGGGCTTTCCCTGGCTGCTGCCGGAGCGCACGGTGCAGAACGGGATCGCCGCCGACGAGGCCACGGTCGGCGCCCTCGCCATCCGCGCGGCCTCCGTGGTCGGGCCGGGCCACCGGTGCGATCAGCCCGCCGGGCCGCGACAGGACTCCTACCGGATCGGGCGCACCCGGGACAGCCGGTACGCGATCGTGGCCGTGGCCGACGGCCTGTCCAGCGCGGCGTGGTCCGACACCGGGGCCACCACGGCCTCCAGCCGGGCCGTCACCCTGCTGCGCGAGCAGATCGAGGCCGGCGGCTTCGACCGGCTCGACGTCAAGGAGTTGTACGGGCGGGTCGCGGAGTCGGTCGCCGGGCAGGCGGCCGGACGCGGCGTCGGCACCTCGCACCTGGCCACCGTGCTGATCACTGCGGTGATCGCCGAGCCGGACGCGAGCGGCGCGGCCCGGGCGTGGGTCGGGTGGCTCGGTGACAGTTCGGCCTGGATGCTCGACCCACGTGTCCCGCGGTGGCAGTTCGCCGCCGGCGAGGCGAAGGACCGCGAGGGCCCGGTGGTCTCGAACGAGGTCGCCGGCCGGCTGCCGGACACGCCGCACCTGGCCCTGGACGGCTACCTCACGCTGGCCCCCGGTGCCGCCCTGGCCCTGGTCACCGACGGGATCGGCGACGCGTGGGCGGACCGGGCGGGCAACGTCAACGAGTACTTCGCGAACGCCTGGCGCTCGCCGGTCCCGGCCACCCGGTTCACCGCCGACGTCGGCTTCGACGCACCGCAGTGCCTCGACGATCGCACCGCTGTCGTGGTGTGGAACGGCAGGGCGGCATGACCGACCTCCGTCCCGTCGCCGAGGGCGGCGGCGTCCCGGCGGTCGATCCGCGGGGCTGGTCGTTGCCGCGGGCCGTGGGCCTCGGCGATCTCGGACCGCTCGCCGAACCGATCTCCGAGCACAACGGTCAGGCCGTCGCGGTGCGGCCGTTGACGGATCATCCGGGCTGGCTGGCCAAGCTCTACCGGCCGGACCAGCACCCGGAGGACGCCCGGCGGATCGACCTGTTGATCTCGGCGCCGGACACCCTGCCGGAGGCGGAGCGGGCGACCCTGTACGCCGGGACGTGCTGGCCCGCGGCCCGGATCCACGGGCCCGGCAGTCCGGTCGTCGGGTGCGTGATCCCGATGGCGCCCGAGCACTACCGGGCCGAGCTGAGGCGTGGGAAGTTCAGCGAGCGCCGGTTCCTGGAGATCGACTGGTTGGCGAAGTCCGACGAGTCGATCCGGGGCGTCGGCCTGCCGCGTCCCGGTTTCGAGGACCGGTTGGCGGCCTGTCGCCGGCTGACCGAGCTCGCCGCGATTCTGGAGCGGCTGGGCCTGGTCTACTCGGACTGGTCCTACTCCAACGCCTTCTGGAGCCCCGACCGGCGTTCCGTCTACCTGATCGACGTCGACGGCTGCCGGCCGAAGAGGATGCCCGACACCCACCAGCCGAACTGGGCCGACCCGCTCACACCGCCGGGCTCCGACGCGGACCATTGCACCGACCGTTACCGGCTCGGCCTGCTCGTCGCCAAGTGTCTGACCGGCCAGCGCGATGCGCGCGCCTTCTACAGCGTCTCCCTGTCGCCCTGGCCGGACCAGCCCGCCCTCTCCGAGGTGCTGCTGGACATGCTGTTCGCGACCGATCGCGAACGACGGCCCACCGCAGCCCAGTTGAGCCAGGCGCTGAACAACGGGCCCTACCTCAGGCCCGTGCCGCGGCCGACCCGTGGCCCGCTGCCCCCGGTGCCTCCGCTGCCCACGCACCTGGTCCCGCAGCCCGCCGCCGACGCGGTCAGCGCCGACCCGGTCGGCGTTGGCCCGGTCAGCGTTGGGCCGGTCACCACCACGGCAGGCGCCGCCGAGTCGGGTACCGCCAAGGGCGCCCCGGGCGCCGCCGAGCAGAAGGAGGATCCCGCGACCAGCCGGAACGCCCAGTGGGCCTGGGTGGTCGTCATCGCCGTGATCCTGCTCATCGTCATCAGCCTCGCCTCCCATCACTAGCTCAGAGGTGCACACATGTCACTCTGCCTGCCCACCTACGTGGTGATCGACGCGTCCTCGTCGATGAAGCCGCACGAGGCAGTGCTCAACGCGACCCTCTCGCGTCTGCACTACAACCTGGCGACCAATCCGCGCGTCTCGGAGTTCGCCCGGGTCAGCGTGGTCGCCTTCTCCACCGACGTGCACGTGGTGATCCCGATGTCGGACATGGAACAGGTGCCCAACATGCCCGAGGTGATCTGCGGCGGGCGCACGGACTACGGCAAGACCTTCGACCGGCTGCGGGAATGCATCGAGCAGGATGTCAGCAGCCTGCGGGCGCAGCACTACAGCGTGCTGCGGCCGACGGTCTTCTTCCTGACCGACGGCGGTCCGACCGACGCGGGCTGGCGGCAGTCCTTCCGCGAGCTGGTGGACCGGAGCCGGCCGCGCTACCCGCACGTGATCGCCTACGGCTTCGGCGCCGCCGAGCGCGGGGTGCTGCAGGAGGTGGCGACCAAGGCGCTGTTCATCGCCGACGGTACGGACACCGAGTCGGCGCTGAGCGGGGCGATCTCCGGCCTGCTCAACACCCTGATCGCCTCGTCGCAGACCGGTCAGATGCAGATCGCCACCGACGTCAAGGGCTTCGAGTACGTCCAGGTCGCCCAGGAATACGTGGACTGAGCATGGCCACCGACCCCCGTACCCCGGCGCCCCGGGCGCTGCGCGCCTCCGTCGGGCTCTCCGTACTGGCCGCCGTACTGCTCGCCTGCGGCGGCGCGGTCGAGGCGGCGGGCAATCTCCTCGGCCCCTCGACGGCCGGGGGAGGCGGCGGCTCGCACCCGGCGACGCCGGCGCCGGCCCGGCCGAGCCCCGACGTCACCTCTTCCCCCGCTTCCCCGGCCTCCACCGCGGCGTCGTCGCCGAGTTGTCCGCCCTCGCCCTCGCTCTCGTCCTCGCCCCCGTCCACCCTGCTGCCCGAGCCCGCGCCGACCGCCACCACTCCGTCGTCGGCTGCCACCCCGTCGTCCGCTGCCACGAGGAGCCGTTCCAGGCACGAGACCGCCAGAGCGACGGTTCCGGTGCCGGAGAGCCCCGCTGAGTAGCTGCCGGGCTCCGGGCCCGACGGGGGCCGAGCAGTACGGCGGGCAGCACGGCGGGCGACGGCCGGAACACGCCGCACGGCCCGGGGCGGGAGCTCGATCCCGACCCGGGCCGCCGTCGTCCCCTCCCGGGTCCGGCACGGCCCGGCGTCGCTCGGTGTGTCCGCCTCGGTGTCAACGCGTGGTGTGGGCACCGACGTTGAGGTGAGGTCCGGCCGCGGCTTGAGGGTGCCCCGGGGTCCGGGGCCGGTGGCCTGCTGTGGTAGGAGGGACGGGTGACTACCAGGGCTTTCGATGCGGTGCTGTGTGATGTGGACGGTGTGATCCGGTTCTTCGACGGGGCCGGGGTGGCCGCGCTGGAGCGGGCCGCCGGGGTGGAGGAGGGGAGTACGGCGGCGGTCGGGTTCGCGCCGGTGAACGACCTGCCCTTGCTGCTGGGGCGGATCGGCCGGGCGGAGTGGGTGGACTCGATCGCGCGCGGGCTGGCCGGCCGGGTGTCGGAGGAGGCGGCCCGGGGCCTGGCGGAGGCGTTCGCGCACTCGCCGTTCTGGGCGGACGAGGTCGTGGTGGAACTGCTGCGGCGGGTGCGGGAGCACTGCCGGGTGGTGCTGGTGACCAACGCGACGGTGTGGCTGGACGAGGACCTGGCGCGCCTGGGGCTGACGGACCTGGCGGACGAGGTGGTGAACAGCTCCCAGGTGGGCAGCGCGAAGCCGGACCGCCGGATCTACGAGATAGCCGCCGGGCGGGTGGGGGCGAGGCCGGAGCGGTGCCTGTTCGTCGACGACCGGCAGGAGAACGTGGACGCGGCGGTGGCGCTGGGGATGACCGGGCTGCTCTACCGGGGCCCGGAGGACCTGCGGCGGGCGCTGGCACCGCTCCTGGGGTGACGGGCGCGGGAGACCCTGGCCGGTCTGCTGGGCGAGTGGCTCGCCGGCGGGTGGCGGGGCCGCAGGTGCCGGGCGAGGATCGGGGGGACCGTACGGACCCCTGAGGGCGGTGGGCGCGGATGGCGGAGCGGACGGGGGAGACGGGGGAGACCCGGGCGCAGCTGTCGGCGCGGTTGAACTGGCTGCGGGCCGCCGTGCTGGGTGCCAACGACGGCGTGGTCTCGACGGCCGGGATCGTGACCGGTGTGGCGGGCGCGGCCGGGTCCCGCGCCGCACTGCTCGCAGCCGGGGTGGCCGGGCTGCTGGCGGGGGCGATGTCGATGGCGGCCGGCGAGTACGTCTCGGTCAGCACCCAACGGGACACCGAGCGGGCCGCGTTGGCGAAGGAGCGGCGCGAGCTGGCCGAGGACCCGGAGGGGGAGCTCGACGAACTGACCGACTACTACCGGGACAGCGGGCTGACCGACGGGCTGGCCCGGGAGGTGGCCACGGCGCTGACCGAGCGGGACGCGCTGGCGGCCCACGCGCAGACCGAACTCGGCATCGACCCCGAGGCGTTGACCAATCCCTGGGAGGCGGCGCTGGCGAGTGCGGCCGCGTTCACGCTGGGTGCGCTGGTGCCGCTGCTGGCGGTGCTGCTGCCGCCGGAGTCCTGGCGGCTGGGGGTGACGGTGGCCGCGGTGGTGCTGGCGCTGACGGCCTCGGGGTGGGCGAGTGCCCGGCTCGGCGGGGCGGGGCCGGGGCGGGCGGTGGCGCGCAACGTGGCGGGCGGGCTGCTGGCGATGGCGGTGACGTACAGCGGCGGGGTGCTGTTGGACCGCCTCAGCAGCTGACGGGCTCTGCGGGCCGACGGGTTCCACCGGCCGACGGGCTTCACGGGCTCCACCGGCCGACGGGCGAGCCCAGGCCTCGGGCCGGGCCCCGGGCGGGATCCGGCTCGACAGGCGGCCCGGCGCGCCCTGTGTTTCTGTGGCTGCAAACCGCTTGGAAGAGGTGAACCACCGTGACGATGCCCCCGTTCGGATCGAGCGACCCGTTCTCCGACCTGCTCAGCCGGTTCTTCGGGATGAGTCCGCTGGCCTCCCCGCCCGCCGTGCAGCGGGTGCCGATCGGGCGGCTGCTCAGCGAGTCCTCCCAGGAGCTGCTGGGGCTCGCCGCGCAGCGTGCGGCCGAGGACGGCAGCAGCGACCTGGACACCGCGCACCTCGCTTGGGCGGCCACCCGGGTGGAGCCCTCCCGGCGGATGCTGGAGCGCGCGGGCATCGACCCGGACCAGCTCTCCGGGGACCTGGAGCACGCGCTGCCCTCCGGCAACCCGGAGGCGCTGGACGGGCGGCCCGCGCTGACCCCGTCGGCCAAACGCGCGCTGCTCGCGGCGCACGCCCGTTCGCAGGCGGCCGGCGCCTCGTACATCGGCCCGGAGCACATCCTCGGTGCGCTGCTGGAGCAGGAGCGGTCCGGTGCGGGGACGGCGCTGCGCAACGCGGCGCCCTCGCAGGAGGCGTTGAAGTCGGTGCTGGACGGGCGCGGCACGGGCGGCGAGCGCAGCAGCACGGGCGGGCACCCGAGCGACACCCCGACCCTCGACGAGTACGGGCAGGACCTCACCGAGGAGGCGCGCGGGGGCCGGCTGGACCCGGTGGTCGGGCGGGCCGAGGAGATCGAGCAGACCGTGGAGATCCTCTCCCGGCGGACCAAGAACAACCCGGTGCTGATCGGCGAGCCGGGCGTCGGCAAGACCGCGATCGTCGAGGGGCTGGCCCAGCGGATCGTCTCCGGGGACGTCCCGCAGAGCCTGCGGGGCAAGCGGGTGGTCACCCTGGACCTGACCGCGCTGGTGGCCGGCTCCAAGTACCGGGGCGAGTTCGAGGAGCGGTTGAAGAAGGTGATCGACGAGGTCACGGCGGCCGAGAAGAGCGTGATCCTGTTCCTGGACGAGCTGCACACCGTGGTCGGCGCGGGCGGTGGCGGCGAGGGGTCGATGGACGCCGGGAACATCCTCAAACCGGCCCTGGCGCGCGGGGAGTTGAGCGTGGTCGGCGCGACCACGCTGGACGAGTACCGCAAGCACGTGGAGAAGGACGCCGCGCTGGAGCGCCGCTTCCAGCCGGTGCTGGTGCCGGAGCCGAGCGTCGAGGAGACGATCGAGATCCTCCGGGGGCTGCGCGACGCGTACGAGGCGCACCACCAGGTGCGGTTCACCGACGAGGCGCTGGACGCGGCGGCGACCCTCTCCGACCGGTACGTCAGCGACCGCTTCCTGCCCGACAAGGCGATCGACCTGCTGGACCAGGCCGGCGCCCGGGTGCGGCTGCGCAGCCTGAGCGGCTCCACCGAGGCGACCTCGGTGCAGGACCGGATCACCAAGTTGAAGCGGGAGCTGGACGAGGCGGTCGCGGACGAGGAGTTCGTCCGGGCCGCCAACCTCAAGTCCGAGCTGCGGCGCACCGAGGACGAGCTGGCGGCGATCGCCGAGTCCCGCGAGGAGGTCGTCGACGTGACCGCCGACGACATCGCCCAGGTGCTCTCCTCCCGCACCGGCATCCCGGTCGCGGAGCTGAACGCGACCGAGAAGGAGCGGCTGCTCAAGCTGGAGGACCACCTGCACGAGAAGGTGATCGGCCAGGACGAGGCGGTCACCGCCGTCGCCCAGGCGGTGCGCCGCGGCCGCGCCGGGATGGGCGACCCGGACCGGCCGACCGGCTCCTTCCTCTTCCTGGGGCCGACCGGCGTCGGCAAGACCGAGTTGGCCAAGGCCCTGGCGGCGCTGCTGTTCGGCGACCCGGACCGGATGATCCGCTTCGACATGAGCGAGTTCCAGGAGAAGCACACCGTCTCCCGGCTGGTCGGCTCCCCGCCCGGGTACGTCGGCTACGAGGAGGCCGGGCAGCTGACCGAGGCGGTCCGCCGCAAGCCGTACAGCGTGCTGCTCTTCGACGAGGTGGAGAAGGCGCACCCGGACGTCTTCAACCTGCTGCTCCAGGTGCTGGACGACGGGCGGCTCACCGACTCCCAGGGGCGTACGGTCGACTTCCGCAACACCGTGGTGATCATGACCAGCAACATCGGCTCGCAGCGGATCCTGGACCACTCGGGCAACGTGGACGAGATCAGGGACGACCTGATGCGGGACCTGCGCCAGCAGTTCCGGCCGGAGTTCCTCAACCGGATCGACGAGGTGATCGTCTTCCACGCGCTCACCCGGAAGGACCTGCTGTCGGTGGTCGACCTGCTGCTGGAGCGCAGCCGGCGGCGGCTGCGGGCCCAGGACGTGCGGCTGGAGGTCACCGAGGCGGCCAAGGAGTACCTGGTCAACCGCGGCTACCAGCCGGAGTTCGGGGCCCGGCCGCTGCGCCGGACGATCCAGTCGGAGCTGGACAACCGGATCTCCAACCTGCTGCTGGACGGGACGGTGCGGGAGGGGGACACGCTGATCGCGGACGTCGAGGACGGGGAGCTGACGGTGACGCTGGCGCGGCCGGAGCCGTCGGCGACCTTCGCGGAGGCGGAGGAGAAGGCGCAGGCGGGGGCGGAGGCCGAGGGGTGAGGCGGAGCGGTGAGACGGAGGGGTAAGAGCAGGCCGACGGGTTCGGGCGTACTCCAGCGGGAGTACGCCCGAACGCCACTGGTGGAGGACGCGCCGGGGCCGGGCACGGGTCTAGCCTTCCGGGCATGATGCCGCCCACGTCCCCACCGCCGGAGCAGGGGCCGCCCTCCCCGGAGGCGCCGCCCGAGCCGTGGCGCCCGCCCTGGGCGCGCGGGGCCCGCTCGGGCCTGCCGGTGCGACTGGCGGTGGCGGCCGCCGTGGTCCAGGTGGTCGGGTCGGGAGTCGCCGCCCGCCACCAGGCGGGCCGGGCCCCGCTGGACGCCGTCGGCTACCTGCTGTTGCTGCTCGGCCCGGCGCTGCTGGCGGTGCTCGGGCGCCGTCCGGTCGCCGCGGTGGCGGGGACGTCGGTGGTGACCGCCGGGTACCTGGCCGCCGGGTACCCGTACGGCCCGGTGTTCGTGAGCTGGGTGATCGCCTGCTGCTTCGCGATCGGCTGCGGACACCGCCGGGCGGCCTGGACGGCGGTCGCCGGGGTGTACCTGGTGCACGTCCTGGTGTCCTTCGTCCTGCCGGACGGCTGGCTGCGCGCCGCCAAGCCCCGATTCGTCTGGCAGGTGGAACTCGGGCTGCTGGCCTGGCTGCTGCTGATGCTGGCGGTCGCCGAGCTGATCCGCTTCCGGCGCGAGCGGATCGCCGCCCACCGGGCCTACCGGCAGCAGCTGGAGCAGCGCCGGGCCAACGAGGAACGGCTCAGGATGGCCAGGGAGTTGCACGACATCCTGGCGCACAGCCTGTCCCTGATCAACATCCAGGCGGGGGTCGCGCTGGCGCTGCTGGACCGGCGGCCGGCGGAGGCCCGCACGGCGCTGGTCACCATCAAGTCGACCAGCAAGGAGGCGCTCGGCGAGGTCCGCCAGGTGCTCGCCACGCTGCGCGGGCCCGACGCGGCGCCGCGCGGGCCGGCCCCCGGGCTGGGGCGGCTGGACGAACTCACCGAGCAGGCCGACCGGATGGGGCTGACGGTCGAGGTGCACGAGGACGGCGTCCGCCGCCCGCTGTCCGCCACCGTCGACCTGACCGCCTTCCGGATCGTCCAGGAGGCGCTGACCAACGTGATCCGGCACTCGGTGGCCCGGGAGGCGGTCGTGGTGCTGGACTGGCGGGACACCGCCGTCCTGGTGGTCCGGGTCGAGGACCCGGGGCCCGCGGTGGTCGCGGACGCCGGCGGGTCCGGCAGCGGGCTGGTCGGGATGCGGGAACGCGCCTCCGCGTTCGGTGGCACCATCACGGCGGGGCCGCTGCCCGGCGGCGGCTTCCGGGTCCGGGCGGAGCTGCCGACACCGAAGGCGGAGAGCGATTGATTCGGGTACTGCTGGCGGATGACCAACTGCTGGTCCGGGCGGGCTTCCGGGCCCTGCTGGACCTCCAGGACGACCTCACCGTGGTCGGCGAGGCGGACGACGGCGAGGCGGCGCTGCGGCTCGCCCGCGAGCTGGTGCCCGACGTCGTGCTGATGGACGTCCGGATGCCCCGGATGGACGGGCTGGAGGCCACCCGGAGGATCGCCGGGGACCCAGCGCTGTCCTCCGTACGGGTGGTCGTGCTGACCACCTTCGAGCTGGACGAGTACGTCTTCGAGGCACTGCGCTCGGGGGCGTCGGGCTTCCTGGTCAAGGACACCGAACCGGCCGACCTGCTGCGGGCGATCCGGGTCGCGGTGGCCGGGGACGCGCTGCTCTCGCCGGGCGTGACCAGGCGGCTGATCGGCGAGTTCGCGGCCCGCTCCAAGGGGCCGGAGACGGCTCCGGAGGGGCTCTCGGACGTCTCGGCGCTGACCGAGCGGGAGCGCGAGGTGCTGGCGCTGGTCGGGATGGGGCTGTCCAACGAGGAGATCGCCCGGCGGCTGGTGGTCAGCCCGCTGACGGCGAAGACGCACGTCAGCCGGGCGATGGTGAAGCTCGGGGCCCGGGACCGGGCGCAACTGGTGGTGCTGGCCTACGAGTCGGGGCTGGTGCGGCCGGGCTGGCTGGGCTGAGGCCCCGCGGCCGGGGCGGGACGGATTTCGGGCGCGCTTTCGCGCGGCTACTTCCGGCCCGGCGTGGCGCGGGGCCTGCGTACTCTCCCGGGAGTACTCCAAGTGCCGCTGCTGGTAGGACGCGTGATGAGGCCCCTCGGCGGGACGCTCAAGGCACCTCGGGAAGACCCGGGGCCGTGGAGCCGACCGCGAGGAGATGAACCGTGATGAACACGCAGCTGGCGGAGCAACTGGCGGACTGGCACGGGCCGGGCGCCTGGATCCTGCTGGTGCCCCTGGTCTGGATCGCCGTGGTGGTCCTGGTGATCGCACTGCTGCGCCGGACGGTCTGGCGGCGGCGCGGCGCCTGCGGGTTCGGGGCCGGCGCCCCGGGCGGCGCGGAGCACCCGCTGGCCGTCCTGGGCCGCCGCTACGCCGAGGGCGACATTGACGCCGAGGAGTACCGCGCCAAGCGGGCGGTGCTCACCGAGCCGACGCGGGACGGCCCCCGGGGCGGTGGCGCCGCGTGACCACTCTCGACGCCGTGCGCGGCACCGCCGCCCGGGCCGCCGACGCCGTGAAGGTCCACGGCGTCGGCGGGGGCCGGCCGCCGGGGTCCGGCGGATCAGCCCACCGTGACCTGCGGGAACACCTCCCGCAGCAGCGGGTCCGGCAGCCCGCGCTTGCGCCACTCGCGCGGGTAGCCGAGCGAGACCTCCTCGAACGGGACGCCGTCGTAGGAGGTCTTGCGCGGAATGTGCAGGTGCCCGTAGATCATCGCCGCGGTGTTGAAACGGCGGTGCCAGTCGGCGGTCAACTCGGTGCCGCACCACTGGGCGAACTCGGGGTACCAGAGGACTTCGGTGGGGTGGCGGACCAGCGGGTAGTGGTTGACCAGGACCAGCGGGACGTCCGGGTCGCAGGCCGCGAGCCGCTGTTCCGTCAGCCGGACGCGCTCACGGCACCAGGAGTCGCGGTCCGGGAACGGGTCCGGGTGGAGCATCCGCTCGTCCGCGCAGACGATGCCGCTCTCGTACGCGGCTGCCAGGGACTCCTCCTTGGTGGTCGTCCCCGGGGCGCGGAAGGTGTAGTCGTACAGGAGGAAGAGCGGGGCGATCCGCACCGGACCGGCGGGGCCCTGCCAGAGCGGGTACGGGTCCTCGGGGGTGACGACGCCGAGGGCGCGGCACAGTTCCACCAGGTGGTTGTAGCGGGCCACGCCGCGGAGCTGGACCGGGTCCTCGGGGTGGGTCCACAGCTCGTGGTTGCCGGGGGCCCACACCACACGGGCGAAGCGGTCGGCGAGCAGGCCGAGCGCCCACTCGATGCTGGTGGTGAGTTCGGCGACGTCACCGGCGACGAGCAGCCAGTCGTCGGGGTGGGTGGGCCGGAGCTTCTCCACCAGGTCGCGGTTCTCCTGGTAGGAGATGTGCAGGTCGCTCACCGCGAGCAGCCGCCCGCCCCCGCCCGCCCCGATGGGCCTCGGCTGTGCGTCGCTGCGGATCTCGGTACTCACTCCTGCCCCCTGTGGTCACCCGGCCGATGTGGCCACCCTACGTGGCGGGCGGGGGTCGTGGGCAGGGTTGACATGATCGGCTGTCCGGCCCGGGGCGTCCGGGAGTTGAAGCCGGTCAGGAGCCGAGGTCGATGAGCACGCCGTGGGAGGTGGCGGTGGTGACGGCGAGGATGGCCAGCGAGGCGATGCCGAGGGCCAGTCCGAGGAAGGCGCGGCCCCGGCGGCTGGTGCCGCGGACCAGGGCCAGGGTGGCGAGGGTGACGGCGATCGGGCCCAGCACGAGGTTGAAGAGCAGCAGGCCCGGGAGGCCGAGCAGGAAGGAGGCGACGGCCAGGTTGTCGGCCTCGGCGGTGCCCTGACGCTCGTCGGCGGCGCGCCCGGCGGTGCGCTCGGTGGTGCGCTCGGAGCTGCTACGGCCGGTGGCGGCGCGGCTGGTGATGGCGCGGCTGGTGACGGCGTGGTCGGTGACGGTGCTCATGGCGGTGGCGGTCCTCTCGGCGGTCGACGGGAGTGGACGGTGCGGCGGACTCAGCGGTGCCGCAGGCGGGCGACGCCCTCGCGGGCGCCGAAGGCGAGCAGCCAGGCGGAGATGGCGGCGGAGGCGGCGAGGAACACCGGGAGGGGGAGGTGGGCGGCGGTGCCGATCAGGACTCCCATGGCGACCAGTGCGGAGAACAGGATCACGGCTGGCTCCTTCGGCTGCGGATGCGGCGGCTGCTGCTGCGCCGATTTCGGTTGACAAGTGTTCACTGACTTCGAGGCCCACTGTACGCCCGGCTGGCCAAGTTCGGCAAACGACTGTTTACTGAATGGCGTGAATCACACCGTGGGGGCCAGACAGGCCCAGAAGCAGCAGAGTCGGCGGGCCTTGCTGGACGCCGGACTGCACCTGCTGGCCGATCAGAACCTGGCGAGCCTGGGCGTCCGCGAGGTCACCCGGGAGGCGGGGCTGTCCCCGGCCGCCTTCTACCGGCACTTCCCGGACCTCGCCGCCCTCGGCGTCGCCCTGGTCGAGGAGTCGCTGGCCAGCCTGCACGTCATGATCCGCGCGGTGCTCGCCGAGGCCGGCGGCGCCGAGGAGCTGATCGACCGGGCGGTGGACGTGATCCAGCGGCACGTCCGCGACCACCAGCCGCACGTGCGCTTCCTGTCGCGGGAGCGGCACGGCGGGGTCCGGCAGGTGCGCGAGGCGATCGACGCCGAACTGGGCCGCTTCGCCGCCGAGGTGGGCTCCGCCCTGGCGCTCCAGCCGGTCTCGGCGGGCTGGAGCGAGCAGGACCTGCGGATGCTGGCCGAGCTCTACGTCGACCACATGGTGTCGACGGCCTCCGCCTTCCTGGAGGCCCAGGAGGCGGACCCCGCCCGCGAGCAGCGGATCGCCGCCACGGCGCGCTCGCAGCTGCGCCTGATCAGCCTCGGCCGGCGGTACTGGCAGGGGAGTTGACCGCGGCGGGGTCCTGACCGCCCGCCCGGGCGCCGGGGGCACGGTCCGGGCGCCGTCCGGGCTCCGGGCCGGCGGTTCCTGACCAGGGGTGTTCTCTTGGTCCGGTTTTGACTCTTGACAGTAAGTCATGTCCGCGACAGCTTTGGGGGACCCCCACACCGAGAGGTCTCTCATGAAGAAGCCGCTCATAGGCATGCTCGCCACGCTCCTGGTCGCGGGCGCCACCGCCCTCGGCGGTGCCGCCCCGGCGCAGGCCGCTGCTCAGGCGCAGGTCACCGCCCCGACGGAGGCCACCGCCCAGGCCGAGGGCTCCGCCCCGGCGGCCAAGGCGGCCGCGGTCAACTTCGCCGGGACGGTCGCGCTCAGCAACTGCTCCGGCTCCCTGGTGCGGATGCCCGGCTCGGCCGCGACCGACCCGGCCCTGGTGCTCTCCAACGGCCACTGCCTGGAGTCCGGCATGCCCGGCCCCGGCGAGGTCGTCCTCAACCAGCCCTCCAGTCGGACCTTCACCCTGCTCAGCTCGACCGGTGGCCGCCTCGCCACCCTGCGTGCGAGCAAGGTGGTCTACGGCGCCATGACCGACACCGATGTGTCGATCTACCAGCTGAACACCACCTACGCCTCGATCAAGTCGAAGTACGGGATCTCGCCGCTGACCATCGCCGACACCCACCCCACCCAGGGGTCGGACATCCGGGTCGTCTCCGGTTACTGGAAGAAGATCTACTCCTGCTCGATCGACGGCTTCGCCTACCAGTTGAACGAGGCCGACTGGACGTTCAAGGACTCGGTCCGCTACACCTCGGGCTGCAACGTGATCGGCGGCACCTCCGGTTCGCCGGTGGTCGACGCCTCGACCGGTCTGCTGGTCGCCGTGAACAACACGATCAACGAGAGCGGCGAGTCCTGCACCCTGGACAACCCGTGCGAGGTCGACGAGTCGGGCGCGGTCACGGTGCACCAGGGCATCGGCTACGCCCAGGAGACCTACGGCATCCCCGCCTGCTTCGCGCCCGGCAACCGCCTCGACCTCACCCTGGCCGGCTGCACCCTGCCCCGCCCGTAGGCCCCGCCCGTAAGCCCTGGCCCGACCCCGCAAGCCCCGGCCCGCCCGCACCGCACCCCCTCGGCGGGCGGGCCGGCCGGCGGGACCTCCGGGCCGTCGACGGAACCGCAGCAACCCCCTTGACCAGCACCTTTCCCCGATGGGCCACCCGCGACCAGGCGGGTGGCCCATTCGGCCGTCCGCCGGGCGGCCGCCGCACCACCCGCACCGCAGAGTAGTGCCGACGAGGCGCGTCATGTCCGCTGACCAGATGGAGAGTTGATGACCACCAGGCTCAAGAGGCTGCTGGTATCCGTCCTGCTGATACCGATGTTCGCGATCGGGGGCCTGGCCGTCCCGGCCTCGGCCGACACCGGCCGCGGGGCCGAGGCGTCCGGGGCCGCGCACGGCCGGAGCCCCGCCGACGACCCGACCGCCGACATCAAGGACCGCCTGGCGGCGATCCCGGGCGTGACGATCACCGAGGAGAAGCCCACCACCACCGGCCACCGCTACTTCCTGGCCACCTACACCCAGCCGATCGACCACTTCCGCCCCTGGCTGGGCACCTTCCAGCAGCGTTTCAGCGTGCTGCACCGCGGCTACGACCGCCCGACCGTCTTCTACACCAACGGCTACACGCTGGGCACCACGCCGTCCCGCACCGAGCCGACCCGGCTGGTGGACGGCAACCAGGTCTCCATCGAGTACCGGTACTTCACCCCCTCCCGCCCCGAGCCGGCCGACTGGTCCAAGGCGGGCATCCGCCAGCAGGCCGCCGACTCGCACAAGCTGGTGACCGCGCTCAAGCGGATCTACGACCAGGAGTGGCTCTCCACCGGCGCCAGCAAGGGCGGCATGTCGTCGACCTACTACCGCCGCTTCTACCCGGACGACGTGGCCGGCACGATCGCGTACGTCGCGCCGAACAACACCGACGTCAACGACTACGCGGCCTACACCGAGTTCTTCCGCAACGTCGGCACCCCGGAGTGCCGCGCCAAGCTGAACGCCGCCCAGCGCGAGCTGCTGGTGCGCCGTGACCGCCTGGAGCCGCGCTACATCGCCGACAACAAGACGGCGGGTTCCACCTTCAACACCCTCGGCACCCCGGACCGCGCCTACGAGGCCGGCGTGCTCGACGTGGTCTGGGCGTTCTGGCAGTACAGCCTGGAGTCGGACTGCGCGAAGGTCCCGGTGGCCGCGACCGCGACCGACGACGAGCTGTACGCGTGGTACGACGCCCAGTCGGGCATCACCGGCAACAGCGACCAGTCGCTGGCGAAGTACACCGCGTACTACTACCAGGCTGCGACCGAACTGGGCGCGCCGTTCTTCGACGTCTCGTACTTGAAGGACCAGCTGCACTACGACTACAAGGAGCTCTACTCGGCCCGCTCCTACGTGCCGAAGGAGATCCCGACCGTCTTCAACCCGAAGGCGATGCCCGACATCGACCGCTGGGTGAAGCGCGAGGGCGAGCGGATGATGTTTGTCTACGGCGGCAACGACCCGTGGGGCGCCAAGCCGTTCCACCTCGGCCGGGGCAGTGACGACAGCTACGTCTACGTCGTGCCCGGCGGCAACCACGGCTCCAACATCGGCAAGCTGCCGGCCGACCAGTCGGCGGAGGCCACGGCCAAGGTGCTGGAGTGGGCCGGTCTGGGCGACCAGGCCGCCGCCCGCTCGCTCGCCAAGTCGCCGCAGCCGGGGGCGCCGTTCGGGCCGCTGGACGTCGAGGGCCAGCGCCTGGAGCAGGAGCGCCGCCCGCTGTAGCGCCGCGTAGCCCGGAAGCAGAACCAGGAGGCCGCCCCGCCCGGGGCGGCCTCCCGTCGTTCCCGCCCTTCCGGGTTCCCGTCCCTGCCCCTGCCGCTGCCTCCGCCACCGCCGTCCCCGTCTCCGCCCACCCCCTCCCCGAAGCAGTGAATCGGTGCTTCAATGCTTCCATGGCCTACCGACGCACCCCCGCCGTCCAAGCCCGTCTGGACGCCCAGCGCGAGGCAGTGCTGCAGTCGGCGGTCGGCCTGCTCGCCGAGCGCGGCTACGGCGGCTGCACCATGGCCGCCGTGGCGGACCGCGCCGGGATCGCCACCGGCAGCCTCTACCAGCACTTCGCCAACAAGGCCGAGCTGTCCGTGCAGCTGTTCCGCCGGGTGGTCACCCGCGAGATGGCCGCGGTGAACGCCGCCGTCGCGCTCCGGGACACCCCGCGGCAGCGGATCGCCGCCGTGGTCGAGACCTTCGCCGCCCGCGCCCTGCGGGCCCCCCGGCTGGCCTACGCGCTGCTGGTCGAGCCCGCCGACGCGGTGGTGGACGCCGAGCGGCTGGTGTTCCGGCGGGCGTTCCGGGACGTGATCGCCACCGAGATCGCCGCTGGCGTGGCGGCCGGTGAACTCCCCGAGCAGGACCCGGTGCTGACCGCCGCCGCCCTGGTCGGCGCGGTCGGCGAGGCCCTGGCCGGCCCACTCGCAGCCGAGCCCTCCAACCCCCGGCCGTCCGACCCCCGGCCCTCCGAGCCCCGTTCTTCCGACCCTCAGCCCTCCAACCCCCAGCGGGCCACCACCGAGGTGGTCCCCGCCCTGGTCTCCTTCACCCTGCGTGCCCTGGGAGGACGCGATGACAGCGACGCATGAGGTCACCAACCAGGTGCCCCTGCCGTACGGACACGACACCGCCGCCGATCCGACCCTGCTCGCCGCCCTGCACCGGGCCGGCGCCGGCTGGGCCGAGCCCGAACTGCGCGAACTCGGCCGCCTGGCGGGCTCCGAGCAGGCCGCCGACTGGGGCCGGCTGGCCAACGAGAACCCGCCCGTGCTGCGCACCCACGACCGCTTCGGCCACCGGATCGACGAGGTCGAGTTCCACCCCTACTGGCACGAGCTGATGCGCACCGCCGTGTCCTACGGCCTGCACGCCGCGCCCTGGCGGGACGACCGGCCCGGCGCCCACTCCGCCCGCGCCGCCAAGTTCTTCGTCTGGGGCCAGGTCGAGGCCGGTCACACCTGCCCGATCTCGATGACCTACGCCGCCGTCCCGGCTCTGCGCCAGAACCCCGTCCTGGCCGCCGAGTTGGAGCCGCTGCTGGCCGCCACCGAGTACGACTACGGCCTGCGCGAGCCGCACACCAAGCGCGGGCTGATCGCCGGCATGTCGATGACGGAGAAGCAGGGCGGCTCGGACGTCCGCACCAACACCACCACCTCCGTCCCGCAGTCCGACGGCACCTACCGGCTCACCGGGCACAAGTGGTTCACCTCGGCCCCGATGTCCGACCTCTTCCTGACCCTCGCCCAGGCCCCCGGCGGGCTCAGCTGCTTCGTGCTGCCGCGCGTCCTCCCGGACGGCAGCCGCAACCGGCTGCACCTGATGCGGCTCAAGGACAAGCTGGGCAACAAGTCCAACGCCTCCGCCGAGCTGGAGTACGACGGCGCGGTCGGCTGGCTGGTCGGCGCGGAGGGCCGGGGCGTGCCGACCATCATCGAGATGGTCAACATGACCCGCCTGGACTGCACCGTCGGCGCCGCCTCCGGGATGCGTTACGGCGCCACCCGGGCGGTCCACCACGCCCTGCACCGGCGGGCGTTCGGCAAGGCGCTGGTCGACCAGCCGCTGATGCGCAACGTGCTGGCCGACCTGGTGGTGGAGTCCGAGGCGGCCACGGCCGTCGCGATGCGGCTGGCCCACGCGACGGACCTGACCCTCGCCGGGGACGGGAACGAGGCGCTGGTACGGCGGTTGGGTCTGGCGGTGGCCAAGTACTGGGTCTGCAAGCGCGGCCCGGCGCACTCCGCCGAGGCACTGGAGTGCCTGGGCGGCAACGGCTACGTCGAGGAGTCCGGGATGCCCCGGCTCTACCGCGAGGCACCGCTGGTGTCGATCTGGGAGGGCTCCGGCAACGTCGCCGCCCTGGACGCCCTGCGCGCCATGGCCAAGCGTCCGGAGACGATCGAAGCCTTTCTGGGCGAGCTCGACGCGGCGGCCGGGGCGGACCGCCGGCTGGACACGGCCGTCGCCGGACTGCGCAAGCAGCTCAGCGACCTGACCGACCTCGAGTACCGCACCCGGCGGCTGGTCGAGTCGATGGCCCTGGCCCTCCAGGGCTCGCTGCTGGTCCGGTACGGCAGCCCGGCGGTGGCCGACGCCTTCTGTGCGAGCCGGCTCGGCGGCGACCACGGCGCCGCCTTCGGCACCCTGCCGTCCGGCGTCGACACCGCCGCGATCATCGACCGCGCCCGCCCGGTGCCCGCGTGAACGACCAGGAGGCCGCAGGCGTACGGGAGTTCTGGCAGGAACTGGGCCTGCCCGGGCTGATCGACGTGCACACCCACTTCATGCCGAAGAACGTCCTCGACAAGGTCTGGGCGTACTTCGACGCGGCCGGCCCACTGGTGAACCGCCCCTGGCCGATCACCTACCGCGAGGCCGAGGAGCAGCGGGTCCAGCGGCTGCGGGACTTCGGCGTCCGGGCGTTCACGTCCATGCTGTACCCGCACAAGCCGGGCATGGCCGGCTGGTTGAACGCCTGGGCCGCCGAGTTCGCCGCCCGCACCCCGGAGTGCCTGCACACCGCGACCTTCTTCCCCGAGCCGGGGGCGGCCGGCTACGTGGCCCGCGCGATCGAGGACGGCGCCCGGGTGTTCAAGGCGCATCTCCAGGTCGGCGGTTACGACCCGACGGACGACCGGCTGGACGAGGTCTGGGGGCTGCTCGCCGACACCGGCACCCCGGTGGTCACCCACTGCGGATCCGGGCCGGTGCCGGGCAAGTTCACCGGCCCCGGCCCGATCGGCGCGGTGCTGGACCGGCACCCGGGCCTGGTCCTGGTGGTCGCCCACCTCGGCATGCCCGAGTACCGCGACTTCCTCGACCTGGCCGAGCGCCACCCGGCCGTCCGAGTGGACACCACCATCGCGTTCACCGACTTCGCCGAGGCCGACGCGCCCTTCCCGCGCGACGAACTGCCGCGCCTGCGCGGGCTCCGGGAGCGCGTCCTGCTCGGCAGCGACTTCCCCAACATCCCGTACCGGTACGTGCACCAGCTGGAGGCGCTGGCCGGGCTGGGGCTGGGGGAGGAGTGGCTGCGGGCGGTCTGCCACGACAACGCGGCCGCGCTGTTCGGTCTCACCTGAGGTCTGAGCCCGAGCGCCCACCCCGACCCGAAGCCCCACCTGAGGCCACACCCGAGGCCTCACCCGACCGCCCGCAGCACTTCCACCGCGTCCGCGTGCAGTCCGGGCGCGGCGGTGAGGAAACCGTCCGAGCCGGCCGTCCAGGCCGACCCGGCGGTGTCCGTCACCGTCGCGCCCGCCTCGCTCGCCACCAGGGCGCCCGGCAGCAGGTTGCCCGCGTCCTGCCCGTACTGCCAGAACAGCGCCAGGTGCCCGGAGCCGACCTGGGCCACCTGGAGCGCGGTCGGGCCCAGGTTGCGCACCGCGAGCACCGCGCCCGCCATCGCGGACAGCGACTCGCCGGCCCGGCGCAGCGCCACCGGGTCGGCGGCCACCAGCGGCGGCTGGCTGGTGGCCGCGACGGTGGCCGCCAACTCGCGCTCCAGCGGCGCGATCGGCCGCCCGTCCAACTGCGCCCCGCCGCCCAGCACCGCCCGGTAGGTCCGGCCCGCGCCGAACAGCTCCGGGGCGTGCACCACGGCCAGTACCGCCGCGCCGTCGCGCACCAGCGTGGCCGTCACCGCCCAGTGCGGCTGCCCGAGCAGGTACTGCACCGCGCCGTCGGTCGCGTCGCAGACCCACCACTCGCCCTCGGCGGGCACCGAGCCGTCCAGTTCCTCCAGCACCCACCCGGCCTGCGGGCGCAGCGCGGTGAGCCGCTCGCGCAGCTCGGCGGCGGCCGGACCGTCCAGCTCGGCGAACCGCGCCATCGCCTCCTCGACCGTCCGCCCCGGGGTCGGCTCGACCGGCCGGGCCGCCGCCAGCCCCGCGCCGACCTCGCGCACCGCCGCCTCCACGGCCTCCGTCAGCGCCCACAGCTCCGCGACCTGTCCGTCCATGTCCCGTCCGTCCATGTCCCGTCCGTCCATGTCCTGCCTCCTCGATTCCGCCCCGGTCAGCCCCGGTCCGCCCTGGTCCGCCCCGACCGGCGCGTTCCGGCCGGGCAGGACAAGGAGTACCGTCAGGACTGCCGAACAGGACGCAGAAGCGGCTTCGAACGACGGAGATCGGACACCATGGACCTCACCACGACGGATCCGGACACCGTGCTGGACACCCTGGACCGCCGCCTGGTCTGCGCCCTCCAGGTGGACGGACGGGCCGAGCCCGGCCGGATCGCCGAGGTGCTGGGCGTCTCCGCCCGGACGGTCACCCGCCGGCTGGGCCGGATGCGCGAGGCCGGAGTGCTCCGGGTGGTGCGGCTGCCCGACGTCGAGGACGCCGCCGTGGGCGCGCTGCTGCTGCGGGTCCGGGTGCTGCGCGGCCGGGTGGACGCCCTCGCCCGGGCGCTGGCCGACCGCTCCGACGTGCCCTTCGTCGACGTGATGCTCGGCGGCCACGAGGTCGGCGCCGTGATGCTGAGCGACGCCCACGGCCGGGACCGCCTGCTGTACGGGCAACTGCCCGCGACCGGTGCCGTCGTCGAGACCACCACCCACGCCGTCCTGCACGCCTTCGCGGACGCCGGGCAGTGGCAGGCCGGCTGGCTGACCGACCGGGAGGCCGCCGCGCTCGCCCGGCCGCTCGCCCCGCGCCCCGCCGTGCCCCCGCCGCTGGACGACCTCGACCGCGCCCTGCTGGGCCGGCTCGGGCAGGACGCCCGGCAGTCCCACGCGGTGCTGGCCGGGGCGGTCGGCGCGCCCGAGTCGACCGTACGGCGCCGGCTGCACCGGCTGGACGGGCTCGGCCTGCTGCGCACCCACGCCACCGTGGACCCCCGGCTGCTCGGCATGGCCGTGGACGCCAACCTCTGGCTGGACGTGCCGCCCGGCCGGCTCGCCGAGGTCGGCGCCGAGCTGGCCCGCCACCCGCAGGTGCACGGCGTCTTCGCCACCAGCGGCCCGACCAACCTGCTGGCCACGCTGTTCTGCCCGGACCACGGCGGCCTCTACCGCTTCCTCACCGACACCCTGGGCCCGCTGGGAGTCACCCGCGCCGAGACCACGATCACCGCCCGCGCGGTGAAGCGGGCCGGGGTGCTGCTGGACCGGCCGGCCCGCGGACGGTGAGCGCGCGCCGGGCACCCTGGCCGGGGGCCTTACCTGCGGGGTAATCGACGTGTACGGTCCGGCCCGGCAGGGTGGAGGCACCCGGTCGGGCGGTCGGCGCCACCGGGACACCACCCCGGTCAGGAGACGATCCGCATGCCCGCGAACGCGCCCCTCGTCACCCCCGTCCGGTCCGCCGCGGCGTTCTCCCCGTGGACGGTCCGCGGGGTCCTGGCCCTGGACGCGGTGGTCACCACCGGGAACGGCCTGGCCTATCTGGCCCTCGCCGGGCCGCTCGGCAGCCTGTTCGGGGTCGGCCTCCCCACCCTCCTGGTCCTCGGGCTGCTGCTGACCTGCCACGGTCTGGTGGTCGGCGCGCTGGCCGCCCGCCGCCCGCCGCGGCCTGCGGTGCTGGCGGTGGTGGGGATCAACACCGGGTGGGTGCTGCTCAGTCTGGTCGCGCTCGCCGCCCGGTTCGCGCCGACCGTGTCCGGCACGGTCTGGATCCCCTTGCAGGCCGCCGCCGTGGCGCTGTTCGTGGTGCTCCAGCTCGCGGCCCTGCGCCGCAGCGGCGCCCGGCGGTAGGGCCGGGCTGCCGGTCTGGGCTGCCGACGCGGGCCGCCGTGGTGGGCTACCGTGGTGGGCTACCGGTCCGGGCCGACCACGGACTGCAGGTGCTGCACGGTCTCCTGGTCGGCCGGCAGGAAGGTCTCCAGGGCCAGTTTGGAGACCGTCACGTCCAGTGGCGTGTTGAAGGTGGTGACGGTCGACAGGAAGGAGAGCACCCGACCGTCGTGCCGGACCCGCAGCGGCAGCGCGAAGGGGTTCCCCTCGTCGGCGGCCTCCGGGGCCGGGTCCTCCTCCGGTTCGGGGTAGCCGAGTACCTCCTCGTACAGCCGCCGCAGTGGCTCGGCGTGGATCCCCGGCTCCAGCCGCTCCTCCAGCCGGCTGAGCAGGTGCCGCCGCCACTGCCGGAAGTTGACGATGTGCGGTGCCAGCCCGTCCGGGTGCAGGGCGACCCGGACGGCGTTGAACGGCGGTCGGAGCAGCTCCGGGGCGACGCCGTCCAGCAGCAGGGCGAGCGAGCGGTTGGCCGCCAGCACCTGGAAGGTGCCGTCGATGACCACGGCCGGATACGGGTCGTGGGCGGCGAGCAGCCGTTCGACGCCGCCGCGCAGCGCGTCCATGGACGGGGCGTCGAGCGGTGTCTCGGGGTAGTGCGGGGCGTAACCGGCCGCCAGCAGGAGGGAGTTGCGCTCGCGCACCGGGACGTCCAGCTGCTCGGCCAGGCGCAGCAGCAGCTCCCGGCTCGGCCGGGCGCGGCCGTTCTCGACGAAACTGAGGTGCCGGGCCGAGGAGTTCGCCCGAAGTGCCAGTTGGAGCTGGCTGAGCTGCCGCCGCTCCCGCCAGCCGCGCAGCAGCGGTCCGACGCCGGTTCCTGTCGGGCCGCCCATGCCCGCCATGATCGTCATGGGCAAGGACGGTACTCGAACCGACCCCGTCCGCGGGAGGGGGCCGGGAGTTCGGGTGCCGGGTTCGGACAGCGGCGGGTCAGGCGCCGGTGGTCGAGCCGGGGCGGATCACCATCAGCACCACGACCACCGCCCACAGCAGGTTGAACACTCCGGCGGTCATCGGCAGCAGCCGCAGGCCGCTGACGGCCTTGGTGCGCTGCTCGTCCGCCGGGTCGAGGCCGAGCGCGTCCACGGCGGCCTGCTGGCCGGGCAGCACGAAGAGCAGCAGCGAGAGCGCGGCGACCGCGGTGAGCACCATGGAGGCGATCAGCCAGGACTGGCCGAGCACGTCCATCACCTGGGCCAGGCCGATGCCCAGCACCGGCACCGCGACGCCGAGCAGCGCGTAGACCTGGGTGATCCGGTGCAGGACGCGCAGCACGCCCGCGTCCGAGGCCTGGTCCGGGCCGCCGGCCAGGGCGGCCTTCGCCCGGCGCGGGAACATGCTGACGGCGACCGCGACCGGGCCTATGAACAGGACCGACGCGAGGACGTGCAGGCTCAGCAGGAACTTGGCCATGGCGGGGCACCCTTTGATCCGGTGGGCAGCTGGGGGTCGGCGGGCGTGCGCGCTCGGCGTGCCCACGACCAGGCACGCTAACACCGCTTATTCACCGGCCCCGCGCTCGGGTACCCGGCCCCGCGCTCGGCCGGCCCGGCCCTGCGCCCGGGTATCCGGCCCGGTGCCCCGCTCAGCCCGCCGGGACCAGCTCCACGATCCGCGGCGGGGCGGTGCTGACGGCCGCGACGGCGGCACCCTGCCCGGGGTCGGTCCAGTCGAGCAGGTGGAGGTCCTCGAAGCGGCTGCGCAGCGGGGCGCCGGGCGGGACCTCCAGCGGCAGGGCGGAGAGGTCGACCTGCCCGAGGGTGTCCAGGGTGACCCGCCCGATCTTGATCAGCGACTCCTTGCGCACCCACTGCCGCAGGAACGCCCGGTCCGGCTCCGGCGCCGCCTCGACCAGGGCCAGCTCGGCCGGGGCGAGCACCCGACGGGCCACGGCGCGCAGCGAGCCGCCCCGGCCGGCCAGCTCGACGTCCACGCCGACCGGGCGGCGGCCCGCACCGGCCGCGACCACGCCCCGGGTGTGCGACAGGGTGACCTCCACCCCGGGGTGGTCGGGCAGGTAGGGCTTGCCGTGGTCGGCGAGGCCGCAGTCCGGGCACTCCTGGGCGAGCACCAGCCCGGCGACCGGTACGCCGAGCAGTCGGGCGGCGCAGAGCCGGACCAGGACGTGCCCGGCGACGAAGTCGGCCCGCCCGGACTCCTGCCGGAAGCGCGCGGCGCGCGCCCGCTCGATCTCGGTGAGCAGGTGCTCGCCCGCCTCGGGGTGCCGCAGTACGGCGTCGGCGGACGCGACGGCGACGAGCGGCGCGTCCTGCTGGGCCTCGGTGGTCATGCCCTCCAACCTAGTCCGCCCCGTGGCCGGGCGGGGAGCCGGACCCCGGGCGGAGAGCCGGACCCCGGGGGGGAGCGGCCGTGGTCCCGTCGGGCGGGCCGGGCCGACCGATGGGTCGTCCGCAGGGTGTGAATAGTCCGTTTTAGGATTGAATGTCTCTGATCTATGGGATCGTCAGGAGATATGACGGAACCTGGCAGGTCATCCGGCCTGCCCTTTTCTCTGCGCGGAGGAATTGTCGATGGGTCAGGCCACCGGTTCGCCGGGTCACCGAGCGACCGCCGTGAGAAGAACACCCGCCACCGGCCGTCGCCGGGCCGTCCGGATCGCCGTGGCGACCGCCGTCGCCGCCGTGCCGATGGCCGCCGTGCTGACGGTCGGTTCGGCCGCCCCGCTCGCCCCGCCGCTGGGTGCCTGCTCCGGCCCCGACTGCCCCGCCACCTGGCCGCCGGCGAACAACGGCGACTTCACCGGGCGGGACGCCACCATCAACGTCTTCACCGGCGGTGACTACACCGTCAACGGCCGTGCGGCCGAGGCCGAGGGCAAGATCGTCACGCTGGGGAACCTGACCGTCGACAAGAACGGCGGCGGCGTCTACAATATGGGCGTGGTGGGCGTCGGCTCGCGCGTCGTACCGCCCAACGGCAGTGACTTCGTCACCAGTGGCGGCAACGTCGACGTCAGGACCGGCAACTCGATCCTGATCGGCGGTAGCGACTCCCACGGGCCCGCCTTCGGCAACCTGCGCCACGCGGGCAGCGTCACCGGCACCGTCAGCATCGACCCCACCGGCAAGTCGATCCAGGACCCGAACGCCGCCGCGCCCTACCAGGACGTGTTGACCCAGATCGAGGAGGTCTCCGACTGCGTCGGCCGGGCCACCGCGACCGGCACCGTCGACGTCTCCTCCAGCCAGGCCACCTTCACCGGTGACGGCGTCAGCATGAAGCAGGTCTTCAACGTCAGCCAGAACCTGGCCTCGCCGAGCGGCGGCCAGATCGGCCTGGTCTTCAACAACATCCCGGCCGGGGCCACCGTCGTGGTGAACATGCTCGGGGACAGCCCGATCATCAACACCTACACCGGCACCGGCCTGGCGGGCGACCAGACCACCGACATGCGCTCCAAGCTGATGTACAACTTCCCGACCGCGACCTCGCCGCAGATCCTCGGCAGCGCCCAGTTCCAGGGCTCGGTCATGGCCGGCAACCCGGGCAGCACCACGACCCTCGCCCAGCCGGGCATCAACGGCCGGGTGTACCTCGCGGGCAACCTGATCCACACCGGTACGGGCGGCTACGAGATTCACAGCTACCCGTTCGACGGGGATCTGCCGGACTGCCGGGTGACGCCGAGCCCGTCGCCGACCTCACCGAGTCCGACCTCACCGAGTCCGACCTCACCGAGTCCGACCTCCCCGTCCCCAACGTCCCCGTCTCCGACCTCGCCGTCACCGACGTCCCCGAGCCCCACCTCCCCGCGCCCGACGTCCCCGTCCCCGACCTCCCCGAGCGCGAGCACCACCTCGGCGTCGGCCAGCGCGTCCACGTCGAGCGCGGGCCCGGCCCCGACCAGCCACCACCCGACGAGCCACCACCCCACCAGCCACCACCCGACCGGCCACCACCCCGGTGGCGACGGCGAGTTGCCCTCGACCGGTTCGGGTGACGCGCCGGTGGTCTTCGGCCTGGCCGGTGTCGGCCTGCTCGGCCTCGGTGGCCTCGCCGTGCTGGCCGCCCGCCGCCGCGGCCGCCACAGCTAGCACCCCTAGCACCCCGGCCAGTACCCCTCGGGCCGCCCGCCTCCGTGGCCGGGCGGCCCGAGTCGTGTCAGTGCCCCGACCGGTACCCGGCGAGTCCGGAGGTGAGCAGGTCGAAGGCCCGTTCCACCGCCGTCCTGACCCGTTCCCGCACCTCCTCGGCCGGCTCCCCGGCGACCATCGCCCGCCGGATCTCGCCGAGCACCGCCCGGTGGGCCCCGGCGACGGCGCCGGCCACCACCCGGGGGAGCGGGTCCGCCGGTCCGGCGCCCGACTCCTCGGCCAGGGCGGCTGCCAGGGCCGCTTCGGAGCGTTCGCCGAGTTCCAGCAGTCGGGCCCGCAGGGCCGGGCTGTCCGCGATGATCCGCCAGAACGTGGCCATCCGGGGGGTGAGCCCGATCGTCGGCTCCCCGTCGGCGAGTCCCGCCAGCAGGTCGGCCCGGACGGCGTCCACGGCGGAGCTGCCGGCCGGCCGTCGGCGGACCACTTCGGCGAGGTGGCCGACGACCGCGTCCTGCCGGTCGAAGAACAGGTCCTCCTTGGTCGGGAAGTAGTTGAACACCGTGTTGGGCGAGACCCCGGCGGCCCGGGCCACCTCGGCCACGGTGACCCGCTCGAAGCCGTGCTCGGCGAACAGGCCCATGGCGGTGTCGGCCAGGAGTTCCCGGGTCTGCTGCTTCTTGAGTTCGCGAAGTCCCATGGCCGCATCCTAGCGCAAAATCATGGAGTCACTTAAAACTTGCAGTGACACCAAAAATATCCGCTACGGTGTCGCCATGACCTTCACCTTCGGCATCTACCCCGGTGGACTGCTCGGCGACGAGACCGGGATGATCCAGCCCGCCCGCCCCGACGATCCTGCGGAGATCACCGCTGCTCTGCGCGAACTCCAGGGCGAGGCGGCAGAGTTGCTCGTGCGCGCCTACCGCCTGTACCCGGACGGCGCGCACACGCCTGAGCGGCCCGAGCAGTACGCCGCCGACGGGCGGAAGCTCGACCTCGTGCTCCAGTACCGAGAGCTCAGCGGGGAGTTGGCGGGCTGGCTGGACTTCGTCCGGCGGACCGTCCGGGCCGAAGGCCCCCGCCTCGCGCTCCTGCAGATCTGCGAGGAGCCCAACCTCGACCTGCCCGTCCTCGACGGCAGCATCCCGAACGTCCGCCGGGCGCTGGTCGAGGGCGTCGTCGCGGCCAAGGAGGAGGCGCTGGCCTGTGGTTACGACCACCTGGCGGTCGGCTTCAACGCGGTGCCCTCGTTCGACCCCGCCGACACCTTCTGGCCGGAGCTGGGGCGGCTCGCCGACGAGCGCTTCCACCGCGCCCTGGACTACGTCGGCCTGGACTTCTTCCCGGACGCCTTCCGCCCCGTCCCGGAGGGCCGGATCGCGGACGCGGTGCGGGCGGTGCTCACCGGCTTCCGGAACGACGCGCTGCCCCGGGCCGGGATCGGGCCGGCCGTCCCGCTGCGTATCTGCGAGAACGGCTGGCCCACCGGTCCGGGGCGGAGCGAGGCCCGGCAGGCCGAGGTGGTGGAGCAGGTGGTCCGGGCGGTGGCCGGGCTGGCCGGTGAACTCGCCGTCCGGAGCTACTCGTTCTTCTCCCTCCGGGACGCCGACAGCGCCGGCCCCGGTCCGTTCCACCACTTCGGACTGCTCCGCGACGACTGGACGCGCAAGCCGGCCTTCGACGTCTACCGGAAACTGATAGCGGAGTTGACGATCGGTCGGTCCAGCGAGTGAGCGAAGGGCCCCTGCCTCCGGTCAGGTCACCTCGCCCCGGCGGGAGAACCGTTCCTCCCGCCACTCGCCGCTCGCCAGCACCTCGGCCAGCTGCTGCGCCGCGTCCCACACCTCGGTGTACGAGAGGTACAGCGGGGTGAAGCCGAAGCGCATCAGGTCCGGTGCGCGGAAGTCCCCGATCACCCCGCGCGCGATCAGCGCCTGGACCACCGGGTACCCGTCCGGGTGCCGCAGCGCGACCTGGCTGCCCCGCCGGGCGTGCTCGCGCGGGGTGACCACCTCGATCCCGTCCAGGCCCTCGACCAGCGAGACGAACAGGTCGGTCAGCGCCAGGCTCTTGGCCCGTACGGCGGCCAGGTCGGCCCGCTCCCAGATGTCCAGGGAGACCTCCAGCGAGGCCTGGCCGAGCAGGGAGGGCGAGCTGGTCAGGAAGCGCCCGATGCCCGGCTTGGGGTCGTACCCGGGCTCGAAGGCGAACGGGCGGGCGTGCCCGAACCAGCCGCTCAGCGGCTGTCGCGGACCGGCCGCCAGGTGCCGCTCGGCGACGTACAGGAAGGCCGGCGAGCCGGGGCCGGAGTTCAGGTACTTGTAGGTGCAGCCGACCGCGAAGTCGGCGTTGGCGGCGCCGAGTTCGACCGGCAGTGCGCCCACCGAGTGGCAGACGTCCCAGATCATCAGGGCGCCCGCGGCCTGTACCCGGGCGGTGATCCCGGGCATGTCCAGCAGCTCGCCGGTGCGGTAGTCCACGTGCGAGAGCACCACCGCGGCGACCTCGCCGTCGAGGTGCCGGTCCAGCTCCTCGGGGCGGATCAGCACGCTGCGCCCGTCCTCGACCAGGCCGGTCACGCCCTCGGCGATGTACAGGTCGGTCGGGAAGGCCTCGACGTCGCCGAGCACCGTGCGCCGCCCCGGGCGGAGCCGGAGCGCGGCCGCGAGCACCTTGAACAGGTTCACCGAGGTGGTGTCGCAGACGACCACTTCCGCCGGGTCGGCGCCGATCAGCGGCGCGATCCGCCGCCCCAGCCGGTACGGCTGCTCGAACCAGCCGGCGTCGTTCCAGCTGCGGATCAGCTCCCGGCCCCACTCCTGCTCGACCACCCGGGCCACCCGCTCGGGCGTGCGCACCGGCAGCGCGCCCAGTGAGTTGCCGTCCAGGTAGATCACCCCGTCCGGCAGGGCGAACTCCTTGCGGAACGCCGCCAGCGGGTCGACGGCGTCCAGCGCCGCGCAGTCCTCGCGCGTGGTCATGCCCGTTCTCTCCTTCGCCACCGGCTCGGTCACAGCTCGTCCCGGATCGTCCACAGCTCCGGGAACACGTCCTGCTCGGCTGCCTTGCGCAGCCAGGTCAGTCCGCTGGAACCGCCCGAGCCGGGCTTGGCGCCCATGGTCCGCTTGACCGAGCTGAGGTGCCGCTGGCGCCAGCGGGTGACCCGCTCGGCGACGTCCAGCAGCGCCTCGGCGAGCGGCTGGAGGTCGGCGAACTCCGGCTCGGTGTAGACCCGGCGCCAGGCCGCGGCGACCTCCTCGGAGGGCCGGTAGCGCTGCTCCGAGGCGGCCGCGGGCACCGCCAGGCCGCGGCGGGCCAGCAGGCCGAGCGCCTCGTCGTACAGGCCGGGGGAGCGCAGCGCCTCGGCCAGTTCGGCCTGGGTCTCCGGCATCCCCTCGTACATGTTCAGCAGCGCGGCGTTCTTGTTGCCGAGCAGGAACTCCAGGTGCAGGAAGGCCGAGGACTGGAAGCCGGAGGCCTCGCCGAACAGGGCGCGGAAGGAGTTGAACTCCTGCGGCGTCATGGTGGCCAGCAGGTCCCAGGACTCCACCAGCACGTCCTGGACGTGGGTGCCGCGGCGCAGCGCGGCCCGCGCGGCGGTCGGGTCGTCCTCGCGCAGCGCCTGCCGGGCGATCGTCCACTCGTGCCGCAGCAGGTCGAAGAGCAGCTCCATCACCTGGGTGGTGACGATGAAGGACAGCTCGGCCGGCTCCTTGCTGCGCGGGTGCTGGAGGCTGTGCAGCTCCTCCAGGCGCACGTACTGCGCGTACGGGGTGCCCCGACCCGGTCGGCCGTCCGCACCGAACGACAGGTTGGGTGTCTCCACCGTGTCGTGCCCCATCCCGATCCCTCCTGCTCCGTCCGGGCCGCGTCGCCCGGGTCCGGTGGAGCGGACGGATGTCCTGGTTCCACCGGGGAGCCCATTGTGCGGCGCCGTGGTCCCCCGCTTGAATGGCCGACGAGCACCGCAACAGGGCTTCGGGTTGTCGTTCGCGAGGCGTTCGGTCGATCTGCTTTACGAATGAAAAACCGCTGATCACCCGCTGATCACACCCGCTGATCACCACCGCTTCGGGAGCCCCCATGGACGCCGTCGACCGCCGACTGCTGGCCGAACTCCAGGCCGACGCCAGACTCTCGTACAACGAACTCTCCCGCCGGGTGAGCCTGTCCGCACCCGCGGTGGCCGAACGGGTCCGCCGTCTGGAGGCGGACGGCGTGATCAGCGGCTACCACGCCCATGTGGACCCCACCCGGGCCGGGCTGCCGATCACCGCGCTGGTCCAGGTGCAGTGCTACGGCCCGCGCTGTGTGCTGCGCGACCCCGAGGTGGCGACCTGGCCGGAGGTGCTGCAGCTGCACCGGGTCACCGGCGGGGCCTGCTGCGTGCTGCTGGTCGCGGTCGCCACCATGGCCGAGTTCGAGGCGCTCTGCGACCGGCTCGGCGGGTACGGGCCGCCGGCCAGCTCGATGATCCTCTCCAGCCCGGTGCCCTGGCGGCCGCTGCTGCCGAGCTGACCCCGCCCGGGTCCGCCGGCCCGAGCCCGCCCGGTTTCGCCCGCCCGAGCCTGCCCGCCCCGGCGATCGGCCTCCGGCTGGCCTTGACGCGGACGTCAAGGAGTAGGTTCCTCGGCATGCCGAACGAGCGCCACATCCTGCTGCTGCCGGGGAGCCTGCGGGCCGGCTCCGCCAACGAGGCCGTGCTGCGCACCGCCGCCGCCGTGGCCGACGATCTGCCGGGCGTCCGGACCACGTACTACCCGGGCCTGGCCGGGCTGCCGCACTTCAACCCGGACCACGACACCGACCCGCTGCCGGAGCCGGTGGCCGCGCTGCGGGCGGCGATCGAGGCGGCCGACGCGCTGCTCGTCTGCACCCCCGAGTACGCCGGGACGCTCCCGGGCTCCTTCAAGAACCTGCTGGACTGGACGGTCGGCGGGATCGAGATCTCGGACAAGCCCGCGGCCTGGATCAACTGCGCCGGGCCCGGCCGCGGCCTGGGCGCCGAGGCCACCCTGGGCACCGTCCTGGGCTACACCGGCGCGGCCGTGCTGGCGGAGGCCTGCGTGCGGATCCCGCTGGACCGCGGCGCGGTCGGCCCGGACGGGCTGGTCGCCGATCCCCTGGTGCGGGGGCGGATCGGCGAGGTGCTGACCCGCCTGGCGGCCGGCTGAGCGACCGCCCGAGCCCCTGCCGCGCCCCCCGCCCGTGCCCAGCCCCGCGCCCCCCGCCCGGGCGCTCCGGCTCAGTGCCCGGCGGGCAGCGGCACCCCGAGCCCGGCCAGGCCCTCCAGGAAGAGCTCGACGCCGACCGCTGCGAGCAGCAGCCCGAGCAGCCGGGACGCCACCTCCAGCGAGGTGCTGTGGGTGCGCTTCATCAGCGGCGCGAGCACGGCCACGCAGAGGTAGTTGAGCACCGCGACGGCCACGTACGCCCCGGCGACGGCCGCCTTCCAGCCCCAGTTGTCCTGGTTCAGGGAGGCGACCAGGACGGCGGTGATCGCGAGCGGGCTGGCGATGTACGGCAGCAGCAGTTCGCGGATGCCGTCCGCGAGCGGGTTGGCCAGGTGCTCGTCGTCGTCGCCGGTCGCGCCGAGGTGCAGGCCGAAGACCAGCGCGACGGCGTAGACGAAGAAGATCGCCCCGCCGGCGAGCTGCAGCGACTGGTCGCTGATGTGGAAGAGCGTGGTCACCTCGTCCGCGCCGAAACCGAGGACCAGGCCGATCAGCGCCGAGACGGCCGTGCTCCAGGCGGCCAGCCGCCGGAGCTCCCGGGTGCTGCGGTCCCCGGCCAGCCTGGCGAAGGTCAGCAGGGTCTTCGGCGGGCCGACCACGGCGAAGAAGGTGATGAAGGCGCTGCCCAGGTTGAAGACGAACATGGGCCCAGCATTCCTTGTCGCGGTCGGATTCGCCCGGATGGCGGCCCCGGGTCGAGCCGGCGGGCGCTCTCGGGTGCCATGGAGGTACGTACGACCACTCCCCTGGCGGAAACGAGGATGCGACATGTGCCTGAACCGTAGGGACCTGGGCCTGCTGGCCCTGCGCAGCGCGGTCGGCGGAGTGCTGATCGCGCACGGGACCCAGAAGCTGTTCGGCTGGTTCGGTGGCGGCGGCCTGGAGGGCACCACCCAGGCGATGGACCACATGGGCTTCCACCCGGCCCGGGAGAGCGCCATCGCGGCGGGCCTCGGCGAGGCGGGCGGCGGGGCGCTGCTGGTGGCCGGGCTGGCCACCCCGGCGGCCGGTGCGGTGGTGGCCGGGACGATGGCGGGGGCCGTGGCGGTGCACGCCCCGGCGGGCTTCTTCGCGATGTCCGGCGGCTACGAGTACCCGGCGTTCCTCGGCGCGACCGGCCTGGCGATCGGCCTGGCCGGCCCCGGGCGGTACTCGCTGGACCACCTGACCGGGCACGTCTTCGACCGGCCGTGGGTCGGCACGCTGGCCTTCCTGGCGAGCGCGGCGGGCGCGTACGGGGTGGTGGCGCGCCGCCGGCACCTGGTGCGGCTGCGCGAGGAGCGGGCCGCGGTGGAGGCGGACGAGCAGGAGGGCTCCGGGCTGTCCTGAGGCCCGTTCCGGAGGGCCGGGCCCTCACCCGGAGGCACCACCCCTGCTGGCGGGGTCGGCGGGCGGCTCGGAGGGTGGGCGGGAGGTGTGCCGGGCAGCCCGGCGCCGGAAGGAACGAGGACCCGCATGGACCGCCAGCCGCTCACCCGAGCCACCTCCGGGCCGCGCCGCACCGCACAGCGCCCGACCGTACCGACGAACCGTCACCATCGGCTGGCCGCAGGGGTGTTGGCGGTGGCCGTGCTGGGTTCGGCGGTGCTGGCCGGCTGCTCCTCCGGCAAGAGCGCGCGCGGTGAGGCCTCCGCGGCGGCCGGGGAGGTGCAGAAGGCGGCGAGCGCCGCCGCCTCCGCCGCGTCGGCGCTGGCCTCGGCGGCCGGCGGGGTGGGCGGGCTGCTCGGCTCGGCGCAGGCCGAGGCCTCGGCGGCGGTCTCGGCGGCGTCCTCGGCGGTCGCCGGGATCAAGGGCGGGCTGGACGCCAAGGGGGACGTCTCGGTCGGCGCGGTGTCGACCGGTTCGGACGGCAAGCCGCAGGCGCAGCTCACCGTCACCAATCACGGGCAGGAGTCGTACCGGTACGTGGTCCAGGTGAACTTCACCGACGGGAGCGGCAAGCTGCTGGACGCGACCGCGGTGACCGTCCAGGACGTGGCGGCGGGCCAGAGCGCCCAGGCCACCGCGCAGGCCAACCGGGAGCTCAGCGGCACGGTGAAGGCCGAGGTGGCGAACGCCGTCCGGTTCTGAGCGCCGCCGCCGCGGTTCCGCGGGCCGCCGTTGCGGGGCGGGTGCGGAACCTTAAGCGGGTCTCAAGGCCAACGGGACCCCTTGACGGGGGAGTTGGTCTAGTCCATTTTTGTTCCCCAGGTGCAGGGAGCCCCTGAACCGGCGTCACCGGCCTCGTGCCGGGGGCGCCGGTTCGGCACATCCCGGTGTCCGTCATGGCCTGTCCGCTCGATTCCCACCCCTGATCTGTCATGTCCCGGTCGTCCGGCCCCACCCCGGACGCACCCCACCGGGCGACGGAACCCCCACACCCAGGAGTCATGCACCCATGCTGCGCTCACGCATTGAAAGGGCCGGGACCCCGGCTCCGGACGGGCCCCGCCGGCGCCGCCCGAAGAGCCTGGCCGCCGTCGCGGCCGGCACCACCGCCTCCCTGCTGCTCGGCGCGGGCCTCGCGCTGTCCGGCGGCGGCGCGGCCAACGCCGCGACCACCAACTCCACCGGCGCGACCGCCACCAGCGGCGGCATCAAGGTCGCCTACTACGACCAGTGGTCGGTGTACGCCAACGCGTACTACCCGAAGACGATCCAGGACACCGGCGTGGCCGGGAAGCTGGACTACATGATCTACGACTTCGCCAACATCTCCCCGACCGACCTGGGCTGTTTCGAGGCGACCAAGGCCGCCGACACCAACGACAACAACCCCAACGCCGGTGACGGCGCGGCCGACGCCTTCGCCGACTACCAGAAGAGCTTCGGCGCGGACATCTCGGTGGACGGCGTCGGCGACGTCTGGAACCAGCCGATCGCGGGCAACTTCAACCAGCTCAAGAAGCTCAAGGCGAAGAACCCCAACCTCAAGGTCCTGCTGTCGATCGGCGGTTGGACCTACTCCAAGTACTTCTCGTCGGCGGCCGCGACGGACGCCTCGCGCAAGCACCTGGTCTCGTCCTGCATCGACATGTTCATCAAGGGCAACCTCCCGTCCGACGCCGGCTACGGCGGTCCGGGCACGGGCAAGGGCGTCTTCGACGGCATCGACATCGACTGGGAGTACCCGGGCGGCGGCGGCCACACCGGCAACATCTCCAGCCCGGCCGACAAGCAGAACTTCACCCTGCTGCTGCAGGAGTTCCGCAACCAGCTGGACGCCCAGGGCAAGGCCGACAACAGGACCTACGCCCTGTCGGCGGCGGTCGGCGCCGGCCAGGACAAGATCATGAACGTCGAGACCGACAAGATCGGTCAGTACCTGACCTTCCTCGACGTCATGACCTACGACATGCACGGCGGCTGGGACCCCCAGGGCCCGACCAACCACCAGGCCCCGCTGTACTCCGGCCCGAACGACCCGTCGACCCCGGCCAAGCCGGGCAACGGCAAGTACTCGATCGACAACGCGATCAAGGCGTGGACGGTCGGCGACGCCCAGTACGGCATCCCCGGCGGCTTCCCGGCCAACAAGATCAACATGGGTGTGCCGTTCTACTACCGCGGCTGGACCGGCGTCCAGAACAACGGCAGGAACGGCCTCTTCCAGCCCGCCACCGCCCCGGCCGCCGGCGCCGCGATGTCCGGCAACGTCCCGGGCATCCAGATGTACAAGGAGCTGACCGGCTTCGTCGACAACCCGTCCAAGACCTTCTGGGACGACGACGCCAAGGCCGCCTACTTCTACGACGGCAACACCTTCTGGAGCGGTGAGAACGCCAAGTCCATCCAGGCCAAGCTGGACTACGCGCACTGCAACGGGCTCGGCGGCTCCTTCGCCTTCTCGCTGTACGACCTGGGTACCAACACCACCCTGTTCGACACGATGGTGAACGCCACCAACGGCTCCGCGGCCGGCTGCCCGGCCCCGCCGACCGGCAGCCCGACGCCGACCCAGACCCCGACCGGCACGCCGACCGGGACCCCCACCGGGACCCCGACGGGCACCCCGACCGGCACGCCCACCGGGACTCCGACCGGCACCCCGACCACGCCGGCCACCTGCTCGGCCGCCCCGAGCTGGGACCCGAACGCCACCTACGCGGCCGGCGGCACCAAGGTCTCCTGGAAGGGCCACTACTACACCAACAAGTGGTGGACCAAGGGCGAGGACCCGGCCCAGAGCGGCCAGTGGGGCGTCTGGACCGACAACGGCCCCTGCTGACCCGCTGACCTGCTGACCGCTGACCTGCTGACCGCCCCGAGGCCCGACGGACCCCGCGGCACCTGAACGAACGACGGAGTCCGGGGGGGCGGGGGGGGGCACCCCCGGGGGGGGGGCCCTTCGTTCCTCGGCCCCGGCCACGAAGGCTTTCTCTGGCCAGAACCCCGAACCCGGGTTCTGAAA
>NZ_JBVHYH010000062.1:51122-56533 GCF_055569135.1 Kitasatospora sp. NPDC029367 | reverse complement strand
CGCAAAAGCCCCTAACCACCCGGGTGGGTACCACGGGGGGGGGGGGGGGACCCCCGGCGGTAGTAAGGCCGCTGGGCCCCGGGGTGGTGTTCCCCCGCCCGGGCCCCCGCTCCGCAAGGCTTCTGGCTTCTGACGCCTCGCTCAGCCGTTGTTGCCGTTGCCGTGCGGCGGCAGCTGGGCCTGGATCTGGCTCATCACCGTGCTGTCGGCAAGGGTGGTGGTGTCACCGACCTCGCGGCCCTCGGCGATGTCGCGCAGCAGACGGCGCATGATCTTGCCGGAACGGGTCTTCGGCAGCTCGCCGACGACCTTGATCTGCTTCGGCTTGGCGATCGGGCCGAGCGTGCGGCCGACGTGGGCGCGCAGCTCCTCGACCAGCTCGGGGCTCTCAGTGGCGCCGCCGCGCAGGATCACGAACGCGACGATGGCCTGGCCGGTGGTGGGGTCGGCGGCGCCCACCACGGCGGACTCCGCCACGGACGGGTGGCCGACCAGGGCCGACTCGACCTCGGTGGTGGAGATGTTGTGGCCCGAGACCAGCATGACGTCGTCCACCCGGCCGAGCAGCCAGATGTCGCCGTCCTCGTCCTTCTTGGCGCCGTCACCGGCGAAGTAGCGGCCCTCGAAGCGCGACCAGTAGGTGTCGATGTAGCGCTGGTCGTCGCCCCAGATGGTGCGGAGCATGGACGGCCACGGCTCGGTGAGCACCAGGTAGCCGCCGGAGCCGTTCGGGACCTCGTTGGCCTCGTCGTCCACCACGGTGGCCGCGATGCCCGGCAGGGCGCGTTGGGCCGAGCCCGGCTTGGTCTCGGTGACGCCCGGCAGCGGGCTGATCATCATGGCGCCGGTCTCGGTCTGCCACCAGGTGTCGACGATGGGGGCCTTGCCGCCGCCGATGTGCTCGCGGTACCAGACCCACGCCTCGGGGTTGATCGGCTCGCCGACGCTGCCCAGCACCCGCAGCGAGGACAGGTCGAACTTCGCGGGGATGTCGTCGCCCCACTTCATGAAGGTGCGGATCGCGGTCGGCGCGGTGTAGAGGATCGTCACGCCGTACTTCTGGACGATCTCCCAGAACCGCCCCTGGTGCGGGGTGTCCGGGGTGCCCTCGTAGATGACCTGGGTGGCGCCGTTGGAGAGCGGGCCGTAGACGATGTACGAGTGGCCGGTGACCCAGCCGATGTCGGCGGTGCACCAGTAGACGTCGGTCTCCGGCTTGAGGTCGAAGACCGCGTGGTGGGTGTAGCTGGCCTGGGTGAGGTAGCCGCCCGAGGTGTGCAGGATGCCCTTGGGCTTACCGGTGGTGCCCGAGGTGTAGAGGATGAACAGCGGGTGCTCGGCGTCGTGCGCCTCGGGGGCGTGCTCGGTGGACTGACGCGCCGTGATCTCGTGCCACCAGACGTCGCGGCCCTCGGTCCAGGCGATCTCCTGCTCGGTGCGGCGGATCACCAGGACGTGCTCGACGCCGTCGACCTTGGTGAGCGCCTCGTCGATCGCCGGCTTGAGCGCGGAGGCCTTGCCCCGGCGGTAGCCGCCGTCGGCGGTGATGACGAGCTTGGCCTGGGCGTCCTGGATGCGGGAGGCGACGGCGTCGGCGGAGAAGCCGCCGAAGACCACCGAGTGGGTGGCGCCGATCCGGGCGCAGGCGAGCATCGCGACGACCGCCTCGGCGATCATCGGGAGGTAGACGGCGACCCGGTCGCCCTTGCGGACGCCGAGCTCCAGCAGCGCGTTGGCGGCCTGCGAGACCTCGTCCTTGAGCTGGGCGTAGGTGATCGAGCGGCTGTCGCCGGGCTCGCCCTCGAAGTGGATGGCGACCCGGTCGCCGAGGCCGTTCTCGACGTGGCGGTCAACGCAGTTGTAGGCCACGTTGAGCTTGCCGTCGGCGAACCACTTGGCGAAGGGCGGGTTGGACCAGTCGAGCGTCTCGGTCGGCTCGACCGCCCAGCTCAGGCGGCGGGCCTGCTCGGCCCAGAAGCCCAGACGGTCCTCGGAGGCCTGGGCGTACGCGGCCGCGGTGACGTTGGCCGCTGCGGCGAGCTCTGCCGGCGGGGCGAAACGCCGCTCCTCCTTGAGCAGGTTGGCCAGGCTCTCGTTGCTCAACGCGCACTCCTCATCGAGTCATGATCTGGGGCGATCCCGCGGGTGGGGATTGTCCCGTGTGTCCCAGCGCACAGCTCACCAGGCGAATGGCCCAGTTGACAAGAGGCTCCCTGCAATTGGTGTAGACCTTTGACCGATCGTCGAACGGTCGATCGCCGATTCGGCCGTACGGTGGGCCGATCGTCGTACGACGATCGCACGACTGTGGTTCCGGTCACGGTGGTGATCATGGTGCCGGTCACGACGGCGATGACGGGCGATGACGGTCGATGACGGTCATGGTGATGGTCACGGCGACGACCCCGGCCCGACCGCTGCCCGGCCCTGGCCCGACCACTGCCCAACCACGGCGCGACCTCCGCGCGGCCCGCCGCCCGGAGGCGGCAGGCCGCGCGGCGGCCGGAGGGCCCGTGTCCCGGCCCGCCCGGCGGGAGACACGGGCCCGGCTCTCAGGCGGCCAGCTGGGGCCCCTCCTCGCTGCCGGCGGCCGGAATCCGGGCGTCGTTCCTCACCCGTTCGGCAGAATCGCCGTCTGGCCGGGCCTCGACCGGGCTGAACGTCCCGGCGGCGCGGTCCAGGACGTAGGCCTGGGCGGTGGCGAAGTCGAAGTACATCCCGACCAGGCGCAGGGTGCCCTCCTCGACCCGGCGCTCCACCGCGGGGTTCGCCATCAGCTGGTCCAACTGCTGCACCACGTTGGTGATGCAGAGCTGCTCCGCGAGGTCCACGACCGGCCGGTCGGCGAACTCGGCCGGGGCCCGTCGGAGCCGGTCCAGCGAGCCGCGGCCGTTGCGCAGCCATCGGGTCAGCGGGGTGGGTGACCCGGGGCGCTCGTGCACGCCGTCCAGCAGGGCTTTCATCGCGCCGCAGCCGGAGTGGCCGCAGATCGTGATCGAGCGCACCTCCAGCGCCTCGACCGCGTACTGCACCGCGGCGGCCACCGAGTCGTCGGCCGCCCCGGGCTCGAACGGGGCCGGCACCAGGTTGCCGACGTTCCGGACGGTGAAGAGGTCGCCCGGCCCGCTGTTGGTGATCATGCTGGGCACCATCCGGGAGTCCGCGCAGGTCAGGAAGAGCTGGGACGGCGTCTGCCCTTCCCGGGCCAGTCGGGCGAGTTCGGGCCTGACCAGCGGAGCGGTGTGCTGCTGGAACACCCGGACGCCGTCCAGCAGCCGGCCGTGCGGGTCCTCCTGCTGCTCGATGCAGTGGTGGCCGCCCCAGGGCGTCCAGGCCCGGCAGCGGTGCGGGCCCGGTGAACTGCCCGCGCGGACGGTGCCGTCGGGGTCGAGCACCTCGTCGTCCTGGCGCCGCGTCACCAGCGAGACCTGGCCGCCCGCGGCCTGGTGCCCCGTCCGCCAGTCGTGCAGTGTCTCGTAGGCGGCGTGGTCCAGGAAGGAGCCGTCGTGCACCACGGTGACCTCGGCGCCCGCGGGGATCCCGGCCAGCGCCCGGCTCAGCCGGGGGACGGCGGTGAAGGTGAGCGGACCGTGGGTCTGGACGGTGACCGAGCCGTCGGGGCCGGTCGCGACGTCCACATGGGCCCGGGTCAGCCGGTAGAGCGCGAGCAGCACGGCGGTGGCGGCACCGAGGCCGACGCCCCACAGCACGCCGAAGGCCACCACGGCGAGCAGGGTGGTCAGGTAGACCGGGAACTCGCGGTGCCGGTGCACGTTGCGGATGTGCGCGAAGCTCACCATCTGCAGCCCGACCACCAGCACCAGCGCGGCCAGTGCGGCCAGCGGGATCCGGCGCAGCCCACCGGTCAGCGCCAGTGCGGCCACGAGCACCCAGACTCCGTGCATGACCGAGGCCCATCGGCTCTGCCCGCCGGCCCGGACGTTGGCCGTGCTGCGGACGGCGCCGCCGGCGATCGGCAGTCCGCCGACCAGCCCGCTGACCAGGTTGGCGAGGCCCTGCCCGCGCAGCTCGCGGTCGAGGTCGCCGGTGCGCTGGGACATCCGGTCCACCGCCACGGCGGACAGCAGCGACTCCACGCTCGCGACGGCGGTGACGGTCAGGACGGCGGCGAGCACCCCGGCGAGCGAACCGTGCGGCAGCGCGGGCACCAGGGAGTGCGGCTGCCAGGCGGGCAGTTCGATGTGGGCGAGCTGCAGGTCCAGGGCGAGGGCGAGTGCGGTGGCGACGGCCACGGCGGCCAGCGGGCCGGGCACCTTGGTCAGGCGGGCACCGAACTCGCCTGCGCGGCCCGGGAGTCGGTCGAGCCTGGGCCAGCCCAGCAGCACGGCCACGGTCACCGAGCCGGCCAGCAGGGCGGGTGGGTGCGGACCGGCCAACTGCCCCGGCATCGCGAGCAGGTTGGCGAACGCCGAGCTCTGCGGGGAGCCGCCGAGGACGACGTGCAGCTGGGCGATGGCGATGGTCAGCCCGACCCCGGCCAGCATGCCGTGCACGATCGCGGGTGAGACCGCGAGTGCCGTCCGGGCCACCCGGCGTGCGCCGAGCAGGAGTTGGAGCAGTCCGGCGGCGAGGGTGATGGCGCAGGTGGCCCGCCAGCCGTACTGGGCGATGAGCCCGGCGGTGATCACGGTCAGTGCGGCTGAGGGGCCGCTGACCATGAGCGGGGTGCCGCCGCACAGCCCGACCACGATGCCGCCCACGGCCGCGGCCGCCAGCCCGGCGGTGAGCGGGGCGCCGGTGGCGAGCGCGATGCCGAGGGAGAACGGCACGGCGATCAGGAAGACCACCACGGAGGCGGAGAGGTCCTGGGCCCACCGGGCCCGGGAGCCGGGGCCGGGTGGCGCGTGGTCGGTGGTGTCGGAGGCGATGGGTGCGCTGGAGATGTCGAGGGTCATGGTCTTCCCGTCTGTCCGGGGGAACGAACGCAGTCAGGTCCGGTGGTGAGTCCGGGGTGGGGCTCCGGGGCGGATCGGCTGTCGTGGGTCGCGACGGTGTGGCGGGATGGCGTGGGCGCGGCGGGGAATGCGGGTGTCACCGGCCGGCGTCGACCATCGGGGCCCGCCAGGGGCCAGGGCGAGGTGCGGGATGTCTCGCCGAGGGCCGTCGGGACGGGCCATCAAGACTCGGTAAACCGAGGGTAATGAAAGCTTTGCACAGCGTCGTTCTCGGAGGGAAGCGGAAAATCGCTGGTTCACTCCATTGGGTGGTGTTCGAACGGACGGGAATCTGCTGGTGGGAGGCTCGGGGCGGCCCCTGGGCGCTCCCGGGGCGGTCCTGGACGGTCGGCTGGGGTGGGGTCGGAACGGCGAACGGGCCGGGGGGGGCCCCCCGAGGGGGGGGGGGGGGGGGTGGCCTCGCTGTTGGGGGGTTGGTTGTTTTTGGGGGGGCGG
>NZ_JBVHYH010000062.1:0-51112 GCF_055569135.1 Kitasatospora sp. NPDC029367 | reverse complement strand
CTCTCTCCTCACGTCGCCCCTTCCCCCCCCCCCCCCCCCCCCCCCCCCCCCCCCCCCCCCCCCCCCCCCCCCCCCCCCCCCCCCCCCCCCCCCCCCCCCCCCCGTCCGGTCGGTGGCGGTGCCGTGCGCGGAGCCGCGCGGTGGTGTCAGACGGGGGCTCCGGCCGGCAGTCCGCTCGGAAGGCCGTTCGGGAGTCCGCCCGGGAGGTCGCTCGGGGTTCCACCGAGGACGAAGCCCTCGTCCACCTGGGTCGCCAGGTCGATGCCGACCTTGGCGTTGGCCCAACTCTCCGCGTTGCGCCGGTGGAAGAGCACCGCCTGCTCGGTGTAGCGGTGCTCGTCGCGCAGCCCGTACGCCGCTTCGGTCTCGGTCCGCAGCTCTTCCAACACGGCCCGGTTGGCCGGTTCCAGCGACTTCAACGGCGGCTCGGCGCCCTGCTCCAGCCGGCGCACCCAGTCCGACTGCCCGAAGGTGGTGAGCAGGTCGTCGCCGACCTCGCGGCGCAGGAACGCCAGGTCGTCCGGGCCCTGCACCTTGTTGCCGATCACCCGGAGCTGCACGCCGAAGTCCCGGGCGTAGTCCTTGTACTGGCGGTAGACCGAGACGCCCTTGCGGGTGGGTTCGGCCACCAGGAAGGTGAGGTCGAAGCGGGTGAACAGCCCGGAGGCGAAGGAGTCCGAGCCGGCCGTCATGTCGGTGACCAGGTACTCGTCCGGGCCGTCCAGCAGGTGGTTGAGCAGCAGTTCCACCGCGCCGACCTTGGAGTGGTAGCAGGCCACCCCGAGGTCCTCCTCGGTGAACGCGCCGGTCGCCAGCAGTCGAACAGAGCCCTCGTCGAGGGCGATCGGGCGGGCGCAGGCGGCGTAGACCGGGTTCTCCTCGACGATCCGCAGCAGGCGCGAACCGCGCCCGGGCGGCGTGGTTTTGATCATCTCGTCGGCCGAACGGATCAGCGGGTTGCTGCCCCGCAGGTACTCCTTGATCTCCGGCAGGTGCGCGCCGAGCGAGGGCAGGTCGGCCGCCTGGGCATCCGTCAGGCCGAGTGCGGGGCCGAGGTGCTGGTTGATGTCGGCGTCGACGGCGATCACCGGTCGGCCGATGGCGGCCAGGTGGCGGATGAACAGTGCGGACAGCGTGGTCTTCCCGCTGCCGCCCTTGCCGACGAAGGCGATCTTCATCTGGGGCTCCGGCTCTCGCTCTGGGCCCTGGGGGAGGGCCGCGTGCTCAGGGGTGCGCAGGTGGGGGCGCCCCCTAATTGGAAATCGTTATCGTCTCAGATAGTGGCCATGCTAGCCGGGGTTTGGGGTCCACCGGGGGAGGGGAGTGAGGATTGCCTCTAACGGGTGATGCGGGGTTGCTGTTCCGGGAGGGGCCGCCCGTTCATTACTCTCGGGTAGGTGAGCACTGGAACAGATCCCCTCGCCCCGTTGGCCCAGCTCCCCGGGGTGCCCGACGCGGTGGCCGAGGTGCGCAAGGCCGTCGACCGGCTCTACGGCCACCGGGTGATGCGCCGCCGCGCGGCCGAGGTCACCTCCGAGTCCGCACTGCGCGGCGCCCGCGCGTCGGCAGCCGTGGCCGGGGCCGACTGGCCCTTGGAGGAGGTCCGGCGGCGCACCGACTTCAGCGCCGACGCCGAGGCCCGTACGGTCGGCGCGGCCCTGCGGATCACGGCCGAGGCGGGCCAGCTGCTCAGCGTCTGGCGGCACTCGCCGCTCCAGGTGCTGGCGCGGCTGCACCTGCTCGCGGTCGGCGACGCCGACCCGGCCGCCGGTCGGCCGCGCCGGGCGGGGGAGGGGGCCGAGGAGCTGTTCCCGCTGGAGCTCGAACCGGTGGAGAGCGTCGAGGTCGAGGCCGCGGTCGGGCCGCGGCCCGTGCTGCCGCCCGCGCCGGACGCGGAGGAGGTCGCGGCCCGGCTGGACCAGCTCTCCCGGCTGCTGGTGGCCCGTGCGGAGGGGCAGGGCGTGGGCACGCCGGCCCTGGTGGTCGCGTCGGTGGTGCACGGCGAACTGCTCGCCCTGCGGCCCTTCGGCAGCCACAACGGGCTGATCGCGCGGGCCGCCATGCGGATCGTGCTGATCGCCGAGGGTCTCGACCCGAAGTCGATCTGCCCCGCCGAGGTCGGGCTGGCCGAGCTGGGCACCGACACCTACCGGCGCGCCCTCGCGGGCTACCTGGCGGGCACGCCCGAGGGCATGGCGGCCTGGATCGCCCACTGCGGGCGGGCGCTGCGGCTGGGGGTGCGGGAGAGTACGGCGGTCTGCGAGGCGATGCAGCGCGGCATGGCCTGAGCCCGAACGGGCCGGGGGCGCAGCGACCCGCGCGCCGTGAACGGCGCGCGCCCCGTGCCCGTTGCGTGCGCAGCGGACGGTGCGCGCCGCGCACGCCGGAAACGCTGCGAAACGCGAAGATGCGGCGGCACCTGATCCTGCTGGGTGCCGCCGCTGGTGCAGACAACCGGGTGACCAAGCATGCACCGGAAGTGCCGATCAGACGGGGATCCTGCCCGTTCGTCTGGTCCGGCGGCCCGACAGCGGGTCGGCTGCATGTGGGTGCTCGGATGTCTGTACGTGCGGTCCGTGGGGCCTGAACTGCGTTGTCGGTTTGACCTCTTCGGTCCTGACCGGGTCTCGCGGGCCGTGCTTCCTTTGTATCGCGTTTCGGCCGAAAGGGGAACCCGAAACGGGAAGTCTGTGCCGATCTGCCCGTTTCAGGGCCTTTCCGGTGGATCGCAGGAGGGTAGCCGCGGGGCCAGGCCCTCCGGCGGGCGCCTCAGGCGGCTGGGCGGCGCCGGTGGGCCAGGTACCAGATGACCCCGGCGGTCACCGCGGCCGTCCCGACCGCCACGGCGGTCAGCACCGAACCGCTGGGCGCGGAGAACTCCGGCACCCGCCGTCGCAGTTGCACCGGCCGGTCGAAGAGCAGCACCGGCCACTCCCGGGCCTGCGCCTCCTTGCGCAGCGCGCGGTCGGGGTTGACGGCCGAGGGGTGGCCGACCGCCTCCAGCAGCGGCAGGTCGGTCGAGGAGTCGCTGTAGGCGTAGGACGCGGCCAGGTCGTAGCCCTCCGTCCTCGCCAACTCCCGGATCGCCGCGGCCTTGTTCTCCGCGTAGGCGTAGTACTCGATCTCGCCGGTGTAGCAGCCGTCCTCGACCTTCAACCGGGTCGCGATCACATGGTCCGCGCCCAGCAGTTCGCCGATCGGCTCGACCACCTCGGAACCGGAGCTGCTGACGATCACCACGTCCCGGCCGGCCGCGTGATGCTGTTCGATCAGTGAGGCGGCCTCGTCGTAGATGATCGGGTCGATCAGGGTGTGCAGGGTCTCGGCGACGATCTCGCGGACCTGCTGGACGTTCCAGCCCCGGGTGAGCGCGGAGAGGTACTCGCGCATCTTCTCCATCTGGTCGTGGTCCGCGCCGCCGGCCAGGAAGACGAACTGGGCGTACGCGCTGCGCAGTACGGCCCGACGGTTGATCAGGCCGCCCTGGTAGAAAGGCCGGCTGAACGCCAGTGCGCTCGACTTGGCGATGATGGTCTTGTCGAGGTCGAAGAAGGCGGCGGTCCGCAGGCCGGTCGGCCGGGGGCGGGCGGGTGCGCCCGGCTCCTCGGGCCCGGTGAGGTCGCCCTGGGACTCGTCGGCGTGGTCGTCGGCGTTCTCGGTGGTGTCCACGGGAACCGAGGATAGAGGGAGCCACAAAACACCCCGCCATTCGGCGTACTCGTGGGCGTGCGGGTTTGTGTTTCTGGCCGCTCGGGTACACCATGGAAGTCACGGATCGTTCGCGACCGTGCTAACCCGGTCCGGCTCCTCCCCCCCGAGTCGGGCTGTGGATAGACGACCCCCGCTCTCCCCCCCGGCGGGGGTCGTCGCACGTCCGGGGCCATTTTCAGGGCTTGAACGCCCTTCGCGCACGCTTCCGCGCGGTCCTCCCCGAGGTGTACAGGTGGTGTCGACGGCTCGGTCCGTCCACCACCTTTCGTCACTCTGCGTTGCCATTTGCTCATGACGCGCAGGATGCCCACGGCCGGTTCCGATCGGCTCGGCGAGGTCGTTCCGGCGGGGTGCGCGGGGTCGTCCTGGCGGCACGTGAGGGGGCGGCGTGTCGGGGGCCCGGAGGGCGGTCGGCCGGGGGGTGGTGGAACGGCCGGTTCACCCCGGTGACCCCCTTTCGTCAATTCTTCGACGAATAGCCCCCCGCCCGGGTGAACGTTTTTATCCACAACCCCCGAGTTATCCACAGGCAATCGGAACGTGGATGACGGAATCCGGATCTCCCCCCACCGTGATGGTCGGCGGCGGTCGCCGGGCAGGGCCTCATCCCCCTTCCTCTCCCAGAGGTCTGCCTGGCGGCCGTCCGCCGGAACCGTCCGACGCGCGCCGTGGCCGCCCCTGGTGGCCGGCGCAGAGGGGAGCACACCATGTCGACGCCGATCACCTCCCACGTCACCGCAGACGGCCCCGCGGCCACCGGGCCGCTCGTCGTCACCGGGGACGAGGACCTGGCCGAGCACCTGCTGCGGGTCTGCGCGGCAGCGGGCACCGAGCCCCGGCTGATCAGGGGTGCGCCGCCGCCGCGCGAGCTGTGGGAGGCGGCCCCGCTGGTCCTGGTCGGGGACGACCGGGCGGAGCACTGCGCCGGGCTGGGCCGGCGCAGCGGGGTGCTGCTGCTCGGGCTGGACCTCGACGACCCCGGCGTGTGGGTCAGAGCCGTCCAACTCGGCGCCGAACACGTGCTGTTCCTGCCAGACGCCGAGGCCTGGCTGCTGGACCGGATCGCGGACGCGGCCGAAGGCGTCGGCTCCCCGGCCGTCACCGTCGCGGTGCTCGGCGGCCGGGGCGGGGCCGGGGCCTCGACCCTGGCCTGCGCCCTCGCGGTCACGGCCGCGCGGACGGGGCGGCGGACCATGCTCCTCGACGGCGATCCACTGGGCGGGGGCCTGGACGTCCTGCTCGGCGGCGAGACGGCCCGCGGGCTGCGCTGGCCCGACCTGGCCGGTTCGCGCGGGCGGGTCAGCGGGGCCGAACTCGCCAGGGCGCTGCCGGCCCTCAAACGGCTCTCCGGGCTGTCCTGCCTGTCCTGGGACCGCGGCGACACCCTCACGGTGCCGCCGGCCGCCATGCGCAGCGTGCTGGCCGCCTCCCGGCGGCGTGGCGGGCTGGTGGTGATCGACCTGCCGCGCCACCTGGACGCGGCCGCCGGGCAGGCGCTGGAGCAGTCCGACCTGGCGCTGCTGGTCGTCCCGGCCGAGCTGCGCGCCGTGGCGGCCGCCGACCGGGTCGCGGCGGCGGCCCGGATGCGGCTCGGGGACGTCCGGGCCGTGGTCCGGCCGGTGCGGGCCGGCGGGCTCCCGGCCCACCGGATCGCCCGCGGGCTGCGGCTGGAGCTGGCGGGGGAGCTGGAACCGGAGCCGGGGCTGACCGAGGACGTCGAGAAGGGCGTCCCGCCCGGCACACGGGAGGGCGGTCCGCTCGCGCGCTTCTGCGCGAGCTTCCTGAACGAGGTGCTGCCGCCGGTGTCGGCGGTCGGAGGAGGTGCGTACTGATGGTCCGTCTGCGCAGGACAGGAACGCGGGGCGGTGCCCCGGCCCCGGGCGACGGTGCGCGGGAGCACCGACCGCTCCGGAGCGTGCCGCCGCCCGGCGGGCCGGGCCCGGCCGGACACGGGCCCTGCCCGTACGGTCGGACGGCTCGCGAGGAGCGGGCGGCGGAGCTGGTGGACGCGGTCCGGCTGCGGCTGGCCGAGTCCGGGGCCGCCCCGACGGCGGGCTCGGTCGCGGCCGTGCTGCGGGCCACCCGGCCACCGCTCGGCGGGGACGAAGTGCTGGACACCGTGCGCTCGCTGCGCGCCGAACTGGTGGGTGCGGGCCCGCTGGAGCGGCTGCTGGCGGCGCCCGACGTCACGGACGTGCTGGTGAACGGTCCGGACGAGGTGTGGGTCGACCGTGGCGGCGGTCTGCACCGGGCCACCGGGGTCCGGTTCGCCGACACCGAGGCGGTGCGGCGGTTGGCCCACCGGCTGGCCACCGCGGCCGGGCGGCGCCTGGACGACGCCCGGCCCTGGGTGGACGCCCGACTGCCGGACGGCACCAGGCTGCACGCGGTGCTGCCGCCGATCGCGGCCGGCTGCACGCACATCTCGCTGCGGGTGTGGCGGCCCCGCCCGTTCACGCTGGACGAGTTGGTGGCGGGTGGTGCGCTGCCACCGGAGGGCGCGGAGCTGTTGGCCGGCATCGTGCGGGCGCGGCTGTCGCTGCTGGTCTCGGGCGGGACGGGCTCGGGCAAGACGACCCTGCTCGCGGCCCTGCTCGGCCTGGTCGGGCCGGACGAACGGATCGTGGTCGCCGAGGACTCCGCCGAACTGCGGCCGGCCCACCCGCACGTGGTCCGCCTGCAGAGCAGGCCGCCGAACCAGGAGGGGCTGGGCGAGTTCACCCTGCGGGACCTCGTCCGGCAGGCGCTGCGGATGCGGCCGGACCGGCTGGTGATCGGCGAGGTGCGCGGGGCCGAGGTGTCGGACCTGCTGGCCGCGCTCAACACCGGGCACGAAGGCGGCGCCGGCACCGTCCACGCCAACACGGCGGCGGACGTGCCGGTCCGGCTGGAGGCGCTGGGCTCGCTCGCCGGGCTCGACCGCCCGGCCCTGCACAGCCAACTGCGGGCCGCGCTGGACGTGGTGGTGCACCTGGTCCGGGACTCGGGCTCGGGGCGGCGCCGGGTGGCCGAGATCCACACGCTGGCCGGGGACGGTGCCGGGCTGGCGGTGACCATCCCGGCGGTGGAGTTCCCGGCTACGGGCGGCCTGGTGCCCGGCGCCGGCTGGGAACGGCTGGTCGGGCTGCTGGCCGCACGCGGGGTGGCGATCGGGGCGGTGACGCCATGAGGGCCGTGGCGGTGGCGGTTTCGACCGCGGTGCCGGTGTGGGTGGCGGCCTCGGGGCCGGTGGCGGTGGCGCTGACGGCGGCGGGCCGGGCCGAGCGGGAGCTGCGGCTGGTGGAGATCGGGTTCGTGCTGTTCCTGGGCGCGTGTGCGACGGGCGCTCTGGTGCTGCTCGGGGCACCGGGCAAGAAGGGCCGAAGGCAGGGAGGTGGGTGACATGACGCAGGTCCAACCGGCGCTCTGCTGGGTGACGGTGCTGTGCCTGCTGGCCGCCGCTGGGTGGCGGGCGGTCCAGGAGCAGCTACCCGGTGGGCGGCGCTCCAGGCTGATGCTGGCGGGCAGTGGGCCCCCGGTGTACGGGCCCTTGGCCCACGGTCCGGAACCGGAGGCGATGGGCCGGGCGCGGGGTCGCCTTCCCGGGCTGCTGGTGCCCGAACTGCTGGCGCTACCGGCGGGCTTGGTCGTCGGCCAGGCGACCGCCTCGCCCGTGCCGGTGCTCGCGGGAGTGCTGGCCGTCCTCCCGCTGCGGAGGTGGCGACTGCGGCGGCGCCGGGAGGCCGAGGCCGGGCGGCGGGCCGCCGCGGTGGTGGAGCTGTGCGCCGCGCTGGCCGGGGAGTTGCGCAGCGGTGCGACCCCGGAGCAGGCCCTGCACCTGGTCACGGCTCGGCTGGCCGCCGATCCGGACGGGCTGCGCCGGATCGGCGCGGAGCCGGTGGCCCGGCTGGCGGCGGGGCGCTACGGCGGGGACGTGCCCGCCGCGCTCCAGCTGCTCGCCGAACTGCCCGGCGGCAGCGGGGCGGCAGCGATCGCGGCCTGCTGGCGGGTGGCCTCCGACGGCGGGTCGGGGCTGGCCGCCGCGCTGGACCGGGTCGCGGAGGCGCTGCGCGGTGAGCGGGCGTTGACCGAGGAGATCGCGGGGGAGCTGGCCGGACCGCGCGCGACGATCGCGGTCCTGGCCGCCCTGCCGGGTGCGGGACTGCTCCTGGGCGGTGCGCTCGGGGCCCGTCCGGTGGAGGTCCTGCTGCACACCCCGGCCGGACTCGGCTGCCTGGCGGCGGGAGCGGTGCTGGAGGGGCTTGGGGTGTTCTGGACGGCCCGGATCGTCCGGGCGGCGGCCCAGGGTGCGCTGGAGGCCCCTCGGGGAGCGCTGGAGGCTCCCCCGGGTGCGGGGAGCCGTCCCGGGACGGCGGGCCTGCCTCGGGGCGGCGGTGGGCGGCGAGGGGGTCCGTGGGCCGGGGCGCTCGATGTCGGAGCGGGGGTGGGGTGATGCGACCGGGTGGGTGGCTTTCGGGCGGGTGGGTGTCGGCCGGACTCCCGGTGACGGCTGTGGCGGTATCGGCGGCAGTGGCCGGGGTGGCCCGGCACCGGGCGGGGCGCCGCGCCCGACGGAGGGCGTTCGCCTGGCAGCGGGAACGGGAGGAGGTACGGAGCCGAACCGGGCCGGGGCGCAGCGGTGTCGGGCGCGGCGGTGTTGGGCCCCGGCGGCGACTGGCAACGGCGGTCGTCGCGGGGTTGGCGGTGGCGGTGCTGGTCGGCGGTGGTGCCGGCGCGGTGGCCGGGGTGCTGGCGGCGGTGGGCGCCCACCGGTGGTCGGCCCGGGCGCGGTCGCCGACGGATCGACGGGCGATGCTGGAGGAGCAGTTGCTGCTGAGGCAACTGCCCCTGGGGGCCGAGCTGTTGGCGGCCTGCCTCGGGGCGGCGGCGCTGCCCTCGGCGGCGGTGGCGGCGGTGGGTCGGAGTGTGGGCGCACCGTTGGGGCCGAGGCTGGTCGCGATCGGGACCGAACTGGTCCTGGGCGCACCGCCGGAGCTCTGCTGGACCAGGTTGGGCGAACAGCACCCGGCGCTGGCGCCGCTGGCGCGGTGTCTGGTCCGGACGAGCCTCGGCGGAGCTCCCGCGACCGGGCCGTTGGTCGAACTGGCCCGGGAGCAGCGAACCGCCGCCGCCCGGGCGGCCCACATCAGGGTCCGCCGGGCCGCGGTGCTCGCCACCGCGCCGCTCGGGCTCTGCTTCCTGCCGGCCTTCGTCCTGATCGGAGTGGTGCCGGTGGTGATCGGCCTGACCAGCCGCTTCGGGTGGGCGATGTGAGTGGGTGTCGGGTCCGGGCCGGTCGGGCCGGGACTCGCGAGAAGGAACGGTAAGTATCCAGACAGGAGAGATCGATGACTGCAGCTTTCGCGACCAGGCCCAACATCGGGCGTCCGTTTCAGCATCTGCCGGGAGCGTGGCGGCGGAAGAGCCGCGGGGTCGCCGGCCGGGTCCGCAGGGTCTCACGGTACCGGGGGCGTTCGGACGCCGGGATGACCACGGCGGAGTACGCCGTCGGCACGCTGGGTGCGTGCGCGCTCGCCGCCGGGCTGTACAAGGTGGTCACCAGCGCGGCCATCACCGGGGCGCTGACCGAGACACTGGAACGGGCCCTCCGTGCGACGTAGCGCCCGACCGCGGCCCGGCCGGTCGAACCGGGCCGGGCGGGCCGCACGGAGGCCTTGGCAGGGGCCGTGGCAGGGGTCCTGGCGGGCGTCCTGGCGGGGGCGGCGCGGGGACGCCGGCTTCGTCACGGCGGAGACGGCGGTGCTGCTGCCCGCGCTCGTCCTGCTCGCGGCGATGCTGATCTGGGGCGTGCTCGCGGCCGCGGCGCAGATCAGCTGCGTGGACGCGGCCCGGATCGGCGCCAGGGCGGCCGCGCGGGGCGAGTCGAACGCTGCCGAACTCGCCGGTGCGGCCGCCCCGCCGGGAGCGCGGGTTCGGGTGGCGGTCGCGGCGGACACGGTTCGGGTCGACGTGGACGCCCCGTGCGCGGCGCCGGGGAGGCTGGCCGGGCTGCTCGCCGTCCGGGTCGGCGCGATGGCGGTGGCCGCCCGGGAGGACGTCCTGGGCAGCACGGCGGGAGGAGCGGAAGGAACCGCGGAGGGAGGTGGAGGCGCATGGCCGGCTTGACGGTCCGCCAGCCGGTCCGGTGGAGTGCCCGGCCGGCGCGGGTTTGTAGCGCTCGGGCGGCGGTGCCGGGCAGGGGCGGGCACCGGGCGGACACGGGCTCGGCGACGGTCTGGCTGCTCGCCCTGGCGATGCTGGGGACGGCGGTCTTCGCGGCGACGGTCGCGGTCGGCACGGTGGTGGCCGCCCGGCACCGGGCCGAGTCGGCCGCGGACCTGGCGGCCCTCGCGGCCGCGGACCGGCTGCTGCTGGACCCGGACGGCGGCTGCGCCCGGGCCGTCGGGATCGCGGCGGCGCAGGGTGCCGCGCTGGTGTCCTGCGCGGTGGACCGCTTCGCGGACGCCGTCGAGGTGGTGGCCGAGGTGCCGGTCGGTGGGCTTCCGCGGCGGCTGTCGGTCGGTCCGGCGCGGGCGAGATCGCGGGCCGGACCGGTGCGGGCCCCGGTCACCGCAGCCGAGGACGGCCTCGGCGAGGCACGGGACAGCCCGGGCGGTCCCGGCGGTCCAGGCGGTCCAGGCGGTCCCGGCACCTCGGGCGGGACCCCGAGCGGTGCGCCTGCAGCCCCTGGCGCGCCCACAGCCCCTGGCGCGCCCACGGCCTCCGGCCCGCCGTCCGCCTCCAGCGCGCCTACGGCCCCGGCCAGGGAGGTGGCCTCATGATCCGGCCGGTGTTCCGCCCTCCGGGTCCGCCGCGGGGCCCGCCGCGGGAGCCGCGCCGGGCGCTCCGGCCAGCAGGACGTTCAGCAGCCGGACGGCGGCCGTCTTGTCCAGCGGGTCGTTCCCGTTGCCGCACTTGGGCGACTGGACGCAGGACGGGCAGCCACGCTCGCACTCGCAGGAGGCGATCGCCTCGCGGGTGGCGGTGAGCCACTCGACGGCGCGCTGGAAGCCGCGTTCGGCGAAGCCGGCCCCGCCCGGGTGGCCGTCGTAGACGAACACCGTGGGCAGCCCGGTGTCGGGGTGCAACGGGACGGAGACGCCGCCGATGTCCCACCGGTCGCAGGTGGCGAACAGCGGCAGCAGCCCGATCGAGGCGTGTTCCGCGGCGTGGGCGGCGCCGGGCAGCCGGTCGAGCGGCAGGTCCGCGTCGAGCAGTTGGTCCTCGGTGACGGACCACCAGACGGCGCGGGTGCGCAGGGTGCGGGGCGGGAGGTCGAGCTTGCTCTCGCCCATGATCTCCCCGGTGGAGATCCGCTTCCGGAGGTAGCCGACCACCTGGTTGACCACCTCCACCGAGCCGAAGCTGAGCCGGCCCTCGCCCCAGTGGACGGTGGTGTCGGTGTCGAGGACGGAGATGGAGGTGATGTCACGGGCGGCCGTGGTGTACGGCGGGTCGGCCGGTTCGACCAGGGCGACCGAGTCCTCCAGGTCGAGCTCCCGGACCAGGTAGGTGCGGCCCTGGTGGAGGTGGACGGCCCCGGTGTGGACGGTGGTGTGGGCGGCCGCGGCGTCCACGGTGCCGAGCAGCCGGCCGGTGTCGGCCTCGACGATCTGCACCGGGCTGCCGCCGCTGCCCCGCAGGTCGACGGCGTCGGCGGCGCGCTCCCGGCGGGTCCAGTACCAGGAGCCGTCGGTGCGTCGGCGCAGCAGGCCACGCCGTTCCAGCACCGGCAGCAGCGGTGCGGTGGAGGGTCCGAACAGCTCCAGGTCGGCGTCGGTGAGCGGGAGTTCGGCGGCGGCCGCGCACAGGTGCGGGGCGAGTACGTGCGGGTTGTCGGGGTCGAGCACGGTGGCCTCGACGGGCGTCGAGAACAGCGCCTCGGGGTGGTGCACCAGGTAGGTGTCCAGCGGGTCGTCGCGGGCGATCAGGATGGCCAGCGCGCCCTGGGCCTCCCGGCCGGCCCGGCCTGCCTGTTGCCAGAGCGAGGCGCGGGTGCCGGGGTAGCCGGCCATCAGGACGGCGTCGAGGCCGGAGATGTCGACGCCGAGTTCGAGGGCGGAGGTGGAGGCGAGTCCGAGCAGTCGGCCGGAGTGCAGGTCGCGCTCCAGGGCGCGGCGTTCGTCGGCGAGGTAGCCGCCGCGGTAGGCGGCCACCCGGTCGGCGAGCGGTCGGCCGAGCTGGTCCTGGGTCTGCAGGGCGACGAGTTCGGCGGCGCGCCGGGAGCGGACGAACACGACGGTGCGGGTCTGCCGTTCGACCAGGTCGGTCAGGAGGTGCGCGGCCTCGGTGGTGGCGGTGCGGCGCACCGGGGCGCCGTGCTCTCCGACGTTCTCGGTCAGCGGCGGCTCCCAGAGGCCGAAGACCATCGGGCCGCGCGGCGAGGCGTCCTCGGTGACGGCCACCGCGGGCAGGCCGGTCAGGCGCCGGGCGGTGACGGCCGGGTCGGCGGTGGTGGCGGAGGCGAGCAGGAGGGTGGGTGACGAACCGTAACGGGCGCAGAGGCGGCGCAGCCGCCGCAGCACCTGGGCGACGTGGGAGCCGAACACCCCCCGGTAGCTGTGGCACTCGTCGACGACCACGTACCGCAGCACCTTGAGGAAGGAGGACCAGCGGGCGTGCGCGGGCAGGATGCCCCGGTGCAGCATGTCCGGGTTGGTGAGCACGTAGGAGGCGTACTGGCGGACCCACTCGCGCTCCTCGGGCGGGGTGTCGCCGTCGTACAGGGCGGCCCGGACCCTCGGCGGGGCGAGTTCGGCGGCGCGGCGGCGCTGGTCGGCGGCGAGCGCCTTGGTCGGGGCCAGGTAGAGCGCGGTGGCGCCGCGGCCGTTGCGGGCCTCGGTGCCCTCCAGCAGGTCGCTGAGGACCGGCGCCAGGTAGCCCAGCGACTTGCCCGAGGCGGTGCCTGTGGCGATCACCACAGTCTGGCCGCTTTTGGCCAGGTTCATCGCTTCTGCCTGGTGCGCCCAGGGCTGTTCCACCCCGACGTCCGCCGCGGCGGCGACGATCTCCGGTCGGATCGAGTCGGGCCAGGGCGAATAACGCGCAGGTCGGGCGGGAAGGTGCTCCGTATGGGTGAGCCGGTCGGCCCGCCCCCGACTGGTGGACAGGGTCGTGAGCAGTGCCTCGGGCAGGCTGTGTCGGGGCGGCATGAGGACCCAGTGTGTCACCGGCGTGACGGAGAATCGTCGTAAGCCATCGTGCGGTCATGGTCACAGGTGGTTGAATGTGGCCGTGACGGCCGTATGGCCGTGGGTCGCAGCGCTGAGGCTTGCCACGCGTTGGCTTGTTGGCTTGGCGTGCCCGGGCTCGCGACCATGCGGTGGCGGCCGTCCGGCCGAGGATCGCACATGACGTAGCAAGGCAAGGTGCTGGAGGTTCCGTGGACCTGTCCCTGTCGACCCGTGCAGTCGGCGATCGTACGGTCGTCGAGGTTGGCGGCGAGATCGATGTGTACACCGCCCCGAAGCTGCGCGAGCAGCTGGTCGAGCTCGTCAACGACGGCAAGTACCACCTCGTCGTCGACATGGAGGGCGTCGACTTCCTCGACTCGACCGGCCTCGGCGTGCTCGTGGGCGGTCTGAAGCGGGTGCGTGCCCACGAGGGCTCGCTGCGCCTGGTGTGCAACCAGGAGCGCATTCTCAAGATCTTCCGGATCACCGGTCTGACCAAGGTCTTCCCGATCCACACCTCGGTGGACGACGCGGTCGCCGCGACCGACTGACGCGTCCGGGCCGGCCCGTGCGGCTGGCCCGCCCGTTCCACACGTCCGGGGCGCGGGGGCCTGTGCGGCCCCCGTTCCCCGGCGTCTCAGGGCCGGTCCAGCCGGTCCGCGGGGCCGCATCGCCGGCCCCGGCCGGAGTACCCCGAGGGGGAGAGATGGCAACCGTCGAACTTCGATTCAGCGCGCTTCCCGAGCACGTGCGGACGGCCAGGCTGGTCGCCGCGGCCGTCGCCAGACGGGCCGGGGTCGACGAGTCGGTGCTCGACGAGGTACGGCTCGCGGTCGGTGAGGCGTGCTCCCGCGCGGTCGGTCTGCACCAGCGCGGTGGGATCGGCGGCACGGTGCGGGTCGCGTTGACCGACCAGGAGAAGCGTTTCCTCATCGAGGTCGAGGACGAGGCCGGCCCCGCCACCGTCCCGTCCGCCGGTGCCGCCGAGGGCGGCGACCCGGACGAGGACACCCTGGGCCTCGCCGTGATCACCGGTCTGGTCGAGGACCTGGAGGTCACCAACGGCGCCGACGGCGGCGTGATCCGGATGAGCTGGCCGGTTTCGGTCCCCTCCGTCGCGGTCTGACCTCACCCGGGTACGTCCTGCGGGCGCCCACACTCCGGGCACCCGTTGACACGGCGTGCGGCCCGGCGGTTCGCTGCTTCCGGCACGACCGGGTCCGGTCATCGACCGGACCTCGTCGCGGAAGAGGAAGCACATGCGGATCCGCATCCTGTGGCCGGCCGGGCAGGCCACCGCCACGCTGGCGGCCACCCCCACCACCGAAGCGCTCTGGGCCGAGCTGCCGATCAGTTCCATGGCCAGCACCTGGGGCGAGGAGGTCTACTTCGGCACGCCCGTGAGCGTGCCGCGCGAGGTCGGAGCCCGGCAGGTGGTCGAGCCCGGCACGGTCGCGTACTGGACCGACGGCGACAGCCTCGCGCTGCCGTACGGACCGACCCCGATCTCGCAGGACGGCGAGTGCCGGCTGGCCAGTCCCTGCAACGTCCTCGGCCTGCTGGACGGCGATGCCAGGGTGCTACGCACCGTGCGACCGGGCGATCCGATCCGGGTCGAGCGGGCCTGATCGGCTGGGGCCGCAGCGGGATCGAGCGGGCCCGAGCGCCGGGAGGGGCCGGACCAGGTCTTGAGCGCCGGGAGGGCCGAGGGCCGGGGTCCGGTCGCCGTGCGTGGGGCGGGAGTTCGGGGTCGGGAGGGACGGGAGCCGGGCAGCCGGGAACCGGACGGTCGGTGACGGCCGTGTAGGTTCGACGACCGAAGACGACCGAAACCGAAAGGCTCCTCCCGGTGAACAAGCGACTGCTGGCCGTACCCGCTCTCGGCGTGCTGCTCGCGTTCGGCGCCGTCGGCTGCGGCGACGACAACAGCAAGCAGCTGGACTCCTGGGCGTCGAACGTCTGCGGCGCGGCCAAGGACCCGATCGCCCAGTCGCAGGTCGCGCTCGCCGACACCGCCCAGGTGAAGACCGGCGAGTCCCCGGCCGACCTGCGGAAGCGGCTGTCGGCGGACATCGGGCGACTGGGCAAGACCAACCAGGACATCGCGGCCGCGATCGACGCCGCCGGTGCGCCCAAGGTGGACAACGGTGCCGCCCTGCAGAAGGACACCGTCGACGAGTTGAAGAAGGCGGCCGACGGCTACCTGGACGTCCAGAAGAAGCTGGACGCCCTGGCCACCGACGACCAGGCGAAGTTCGCGGACGGGCTGAACAGCGTCGGCGACCAGCTGCGCCAGCTGTCCTCGCTGTCCACCCAGGCGCAGAGCAAGCTGGCGAGCGGGGAGCTCGGCAAGGCGATGGCCAAGCAGGAGGGGTGCAAGCCCTCCCAGGCCACCCCGGGCGCCGGAGCGAGCGGCAGCGCCGGTGGCTCCACGGCCACCCCCGGCGCGGGCGCCAGTCCGAGCGCCGGTGCCACCCCCTCGGCGGGTGCCCCCAGCGGCACCCCCGCGCCGGGCGGGACGGACAGCGCGAGCCCGTCGGCCACTCCCTCGGCGGGCGCCACCACCCCGGCGGCCCCGGCTTCGTCCTCGGCCCCGGCCGCCCCGGCACCCAGCGCGAGCTGAGCCGAGGTCCTGCCCGAGGCCCGGGCCCGAGGTCCTGCCCGAGGCCCGGGCCCGAGGTCCTGCCCGAGGCCCGGGCCCGAGGTCCTGCCCGAGGCCCGGGCCGCAGCCCCGCCCGACGTCCCGCCCGACGTCCTGGTGCGTCCGGTGGGGCGCGCCGGCCGTCGGCGGGGGCGTGGGGTGGGGTCCGCGCTCCCGGTGGGGTCGGCGGGCCGGTGGGGCCGGGGTGGGGTGAGCCGGGGGACAATGGCGGGGTGATCAGTAGCCCCGTTCTCGACCCGACCCGCCTGGCCAAGCTGCGCGAGGCGCTGCTGGCCGCCTCGTTCACCGCCGATGGGTGCCTGGACCTCCTGGGGCCCACCGGCTACGCGGCGTTGGCCCGCAGTGAGGCCGTCCCGGCGCTGCGCGCGACGCGGGGCGGCAGCCCGCTGGAGACGCTGGTGCGGCTCTTCCTGCTGCAGCAGCCGGTGCCGTACCAGGCGGCCGCCGCCGCGCTGCCAGTGGAGGACTGCCTGGCGGACGGTTGGCTGCGCCCGGACGGGGACCTGGTGCGCGCCACCGTGGACGTCCGGCCGTACGCCAACGAGGTTGCCGGGATGCCCAGTTCGGACGCCTGGGTGGTGTCCGACCTGGGGTGCGCGGTCGGTGGCGCGGGTGGGATCGGCTCCGGTGAGACCGCGCACGGGGTGGCCCGCAAGGACCTGGTGCTGGGGGTCGGCGGGGCGTCCACCACGCTGGCCAACATCACCGTGCGCCGCCCCGTTCGGGCGGCGCTGGACCTCGGTTCGGGCTCCGGCGTGCAGGCGCTGCACGCGGCCCGGCACGCCGGGAGCGTGACCGCCACCGACCTCAACCCCCGTGCGCTGCGGTTCACCGAACTGACCCTGGCGCTGTCCGGGTTCGACAACACCGAGGTGCTCACCGGCAGCCTCTTCGAGCCGGTCGGGGAGCGGAAGTTCGACCTGATCGTCTCCAATCCGCCGTTCGTGATCTCGCCCGGCGGCCGGTTCACCTACCGTGACGGCGGCATGGCCGGGGACGACCTGTGCCGCAGCCTGGTGCGGTCGGCCGCCGACCACCTGGAGCCGGGCGGCTACTGCCAGTTGCTCGCCAACTGGCAGCACGTCAGGGGCGAGGACTGGCAGGAGCGGCTGGCCGGCTGGGTGGCGGGCACCGGACTGGACGCCTGGGTGGTCCAGCGCGAGGTCCAGGACGTGGCCCAGTACGCCGAGTTGTGGCTGCGCGACGGCGGTGACCACCGTGGTCCGGGCGGCGACTACCAGGCCCGGTACGGCGAGTGGCTGGACGCCTTCGAGGCGGGCCGGGTCGAGGGCATCGGGATGGGCTGGATCACCCTGCGGGCGGGCGGCGCCGAGCGTCCGACCGTGCGGGTGGAGGAGTGGCCGCACCCGGTGGAGCAGCCGCTCGGTCCGCACATCGACGAGTGGTTCGGCCGGCAGGACTTCCTGCGCTCGCACGACGACGCGGGCCTGCTCGCGGCCCGCTACGTGCTGGCCGACGACGTGGTCCAGGAGCAGGTCGGTGCGCCGGGGGCGGAGGACCCGGAGCACGTGGTGCTGCGGCACAACCGGGGCATGCGGCGGGCCACCAAGGTGGACACGGTCGGCGCCGGGTTCGTCGGGGTGTGCGACGGGACGCTGTCGGCGGGCGAGATCGTGGACGCCATCGCGCAACTGCTGGGCGAGGACCGGGTGGTGCTGCGGGACCGGGTGCCGGAGTCGCTCCGGCTGCTGACCGAGCAGGGGTTCATCGACCCGGTGCGGTGAAAGCCGGTGAGGTGAAAGCCGGTGCCGTGAAAGCCGGTGGGTGGGTACCGGTGGGCGGGAACCGGTCCGTGAGTGCCTGCCCCGTTCGGTAGAACGCCGCCCAGGCACCCTCCGGTTCACCCTCCCGTACCCCCTGGTTCGTCCGGTGGTCCCCGTTCGGCTGCCCGCCGTTGGTCGGGTGCTGTGAGGCTCTGTCCACAGGCTGTGGACAGAGTCGGGGAGCCGGGGGCCAGGGGTGGACACGACGACGGCGACCGTCGGCGGGCTGGTGCTCGCCCTCTTCGGTGGCGCGCTGCTGCTCTGGTGCGCCGCCGAAGTGCGCCTTCGCCACCGGGTGCGCCGCTCGGGGATTCCGGTGGTGGCGACCGTCGTCGCCGAGAAGGACGTGCACGGCCGATTGGACAGCGCGCCGCTGCTCTCCTTCTCCGTGCGGCCGGCAGTCGGCGGATCCGGGACCGGAGCCGGGATCGGGATCGGGACCGCGGCCGGGTCCGGTCCCGGCCGGATCGCGGAACTCGTGCTCACCCGGCCGCGCGGGCACACCCCACTGCGCCGTCCGGAGCGGTTCGCGCCCGGAAGCCCGGTGCGGATCTGCTACGACCCGGACCGCCCCCGCCGGGCGGTGCTGGCGGCCGGGGAGATCGGCCGGGCGGCGGTCGTCGACCTGCTGTGGTGCGCCCTGGGGGTGGCGTGCCTGGGGGCGGGGGCCGGGCTGCTGGCGGCGATCGGCCGCTGAGGGGGCGGGCAGCACGCCGGCCCGTCGGCCGGGTCCACCGATCCGCCGCTCGGGCCCGCCGGTGCGTCGGCTGTCCGCCGACCCGGGCCCGGCGCGATCCGGAGAGCGCGATACCGCATGCGCGCCGATTTTCCGTTGACAGATCTTGAAATCCGTCATTCCATCCTCCGGAACCTGCCGAAGCCCCCCTCCACGGGGCGCGAACCTCCGTCATCGGGTTACCGTTCGAGTGGCGTCGGTGAGCGCGGCAAGCGAAACAGCGGGATCCGTCCGTTTGACAAGGGTGGCCGGGGTACGGTCACACTCCGCTGGTGGGGTGTCGTGCAGTGGCGACCCCGGGACGGTGGAGGGGTCGGGCGGAGCGCAGCCCGTGCTGCCAGCGCCGACCAGCCACATACGGACCGGGAGAGAAGAGCGAAGGTGTCCCCGAGCAGCGAGACCGCGCACGGACAGCGACTCGTCATTGTCGAGTCGCCGGCCAAGGCGAAGACGATCAAGGGCTACCTTGGCCCCGGCTACATCGTCGAGGCGAGCGTCGGGCACATCCGCGACCTGCCCAGCACCGCGGCCGAGGTACCGGACAAGTACACCGGCGAGGTGCGCCGCCTCGGGGTGGACGTCGATCACGACTTCGCCCCCATCTACGTGGTCAACGCGGACAAGAAGTCCCAGGTCAGCAAGTTGAAGTCGCTCCTGGCGGAGTCCGACGAACTCTTCCTGGCCACCGATGAGGACCGCGAGGGCGAGGCCATCGCGTGGCACCTCCAGCAGGTCCTCAAGCCCAAGGTGCCGGTGCACCGGATGGTGTTCCACGAGATCACCAAGGCGGCGATCCAGGAGGCCGTGGCCAACCCGCGCGAGCTGAACCAGCGCCTGGTCGACGCCCAGGAGACCCGCCGCATCCTCGACCGCCTCTACGGCTTCGAGGTCTCGCCGGTGCTGTGGAAGAAGGTCATGCCGAAGCTTTCGGCGGGCCGGGTGCAGTCCGTGGCGACCCGTCTGGTGGTCGAGCGCGAGCGCGAGCGGATGGCCTTCCGCTCCGCCTCGTACTGGGACCTGGTCGGCACCTTCGGCACCGGTCGCACCCCGGCCGACGCCGCCAACCCGGAGACCTTCGGTGCGCGGCTGGCCTCGGTCGACGGCAAGCGGATCGCCAGCGGCCGCGACTTCGGCTCGGACGGCCGGCTCAAGGCCGGCAGCACCAACACCCTGCACCTGGACGAGCAGGCCGCGCGCCAGCTGGCCGCCGCCCTCGAGCAGACCGCGTTCAGCGTCCGCAGCGTCGAGTCCAAGCCGTACCGCCGCTCGCCGTACGCGCCGTTCCGCACCACCACGCTCCAGCAGGAGGCCAGCCGCAAGCTGGGCTTCGGCGCCAAGCGGACCATGCAGGTGGCCCAGAAGCTGTACGAGAACGGCTTCATCACCTACATGCGCACCGACTCGACCACGCTGTCGGAGACGGCCGTCACCGCCGCCCGCGCGCAGGTCACCCAGCTGTACGGCGCCGACTACCTGCCGGACGCCCCGCGCACCTACGCCAGCAAGGTCAAGAACGCCCAGGAGGCGCACGAGGCCGTCCGCCCCTCCGGCGACCGCTTCCGCACCCCCGCCGAGACCGGTCTGAGCGGCGACGACTTCAAGCTGTACGAGCTGATCTGGATGCGCACCGTCGCCTCCCAGATGAAGGACGCGGTCGGCCAGTCCGTCACCGTCCGGGTCGGCGGCGCCTCCGCCGACGGCCGGGACGTCGAGTTCTCCGCCTCCGGCAAGATCATCACCTTCCACGGCTTCCTCAAGGCCTACGTCGAGGGCGCCGACGACCCGAACGCCGAGCTCGACGACCGCGAGCGCCGGCTGCCGCAGGTCGCCCAGGGCGACCCGCTGGCCGCCGAGCGGATCACCCCGGAGGGCCACGCCACCAAGCCGCCGGCCCGCTACACCGAGGCCTCGCTGGTCAAGGAGCTGGAGGACCGGGAGATCGGCCGCCCCTCCACGTACGCGTCGATCATCGACACGATCATCCAGCGCCGGTACGTGTTCAAGAAGGGCACGGCGCTCGTCCCGTCCTTCCTCTCCTTCGCCGTGGTCAACCTGCTGGAGAAGCACTTCGGTCGGCTGGTCGACTACGACTTCACCGCGAGGATGGAGGACGACCTCGACCGGATCGCCGCCGGTGAGGCGCAGTCCGTGCCGTGGCTCAAGCGCTTCTACTTCGGTGAGGGCGAGGGCGCGGCCGGTGCTGCCGCCGAGGCCGGCAACGGCGACGGCGACCACCTGGGCGGCCTCAAGAAACTGGTCACCGACCTCGGCGCGATCGACGCCCGGGAGATCAGCTCGTTCCGGATCAGCGACGACATCACCCTGCGGGTCGGCCGCTACGGCCCGTACGTCGAGCGCGCCTCCACCGTCGAGGGCGAGCCCGGCCAGCGCGCCGACATCCCGGACGAGCTGCCGCCGGACGAGCTGACCGTCGAGCTGGCCGAGGAGCTGCTGGCCAAGCCCAGCGGCGACTTCGAGCTCGGCCCGGACCCGGTCAGCGGCAACATGCTGGTCGCCAAGGACGGCCGCTACGGCCCGTACGTGACCGAGATCCTGCCCGAGGGCACGCCCAAGACCGGCAAGAACGCCGTCAAGCCGCGCACCGCCTCGCTGTTCAAGACGATGTCGCTGGACACCGTCACCCTGGAGGACGCGCTGCGGCTGCTCTCGCTGCCGCGCGTGGTCGGCACCGACGCCGAGGGCGCCGAGATCACCGCGCAGAACGGCCGCTACGGCCCGTACCTCAAGCGCGGTACGGACTCGCGCTCGCTCACCAGCGAGGACCAGCTCTTCACGATCACCCTCGACGAGGCGCTGGCGATCTACGCCCAGCCCAAGCAGCGCGGTCGTGCCGCGGCCGCCCCGCCGCTCAAGGAGCTGGGCACCGACCCGGTCTCCGAGCGTCCGGTGGTGGTCAAGGACGGCCGCTTCGGCCCGTACGTGACCGACGGCGAGACCAACGCCACGCTGCGCAAGGACGACGACGTCGAGACCATCACGCCGGAGCGCGGCTACGAGCTGCTCGCCGAGAAGCGGGCGCGCGGGCCGGTGAAGAAGGCGGCCAAGAAGGCCCCGGCGAAGAAGGCCGCGGCCAAGAAGACCACCACCGCCAAGGCGACGGCGACCAAGACCGCCGCCAAGAAGACGGCGGCGAAGAAGACCACCACCACCAAGACGGCGGCGGCGAAGAAGACGGCCGCGAAGAAGACCGCGGCCGCCAAGGCCACCACCACCGACGAGGGCTGATCCGCCGGGCGGCAGTCCGAGGGCAGCCGGGTGACGGCCGGGCAGCGGCCCGACGGCAGCAAGACGGCGGCACCGGGCCCGCGTCCCCCACCGGGGGGCGCGGGCCCGAGCTCTGTGCAGGGATCGTCACAGGCCGGTGATGAGGGCGAACCGGAACCCCGTTCGTCCCGATCGGGCAAAGCCCGGCCCGCTACGCTGACCGTATGACGAGCGAGGAGCAGCCCACCCCCAGCGCCGCCCCGGCCGCCGGAGCCACCGGGCCCGACCTGCCCGAGGTCGCGCCCGCCGGAACCCCGGTGGAGCGGGCCCGGGCGCTGCTGCGGACCAGGCCCTACCGGCGCCTGTGGACCACCCAGCTGATCGGCGGTACCGCCGACCGGCTCGGGCTGCTGGTGCTGCTCGCGCTCACCGTGATCGCCGTCGCCCAGGGCGGGCAGCTCGGCGACCTGCCGCGCAGCCTCGCCTTCGCCGTGGCGGCCGTCCTCGCCGTCCGGGTGGCGGCCACCGGGCTGGTCGGTGTGGCGCTGCTGGAGCCGGTGCACCAGCTGGTCGCCGGCAAGCTCGACCGGCGCTGGACGCTGGTCGGCTCCGACTCGCTGAGCGCCCTGCTGATCGGGCTCGCGCCCTGGTGGACGGTCTGGCTGGGCTCCGGCCCCAAGCCCTCCGGCGGGGCCACGTACGTGCTGCTCGCCACCGTGTTCCTCACCGGTGCGGCCGAGCGGGTCCGGGGGATCGCCAGGGCCGTCGCCGTCCCCGGCCTGCTGCCGCCGGCCAACCCGTACGCCCCGGCCCCCGAGCAGCGGCCGGCCGCCGCCAACCTGGACACCGTCCGGAGCATCGACCGGTTCACCGGCTGGGTCACGGTGCCGCTCGGCGCCGTCGGCCTGGTCGCGTTCACCCTGCTCAACAACGTCGGCGCGGCGCTCGGCTCGGACTGGCTGCGCGCCCACCAGCTGACCTTCGCGGCCCTCGGCGCGGCCGGCCTGTTCGCCGCCGCGGCCGTCCGCAGCCACCTCCAGCAGCTGCCCGGCGGCCTCGTGGCCGTCGCCCCGCACTCGCCGCTGACCGGCCTGCGCGCCCCCACCGACGCGGCCCCCGGCCCCGCCCTGAGCAAGGGCCGCACCGGCAGCGCCCCGTACTTCACCTTCGCCGTCGCGGCCGGCTACGCCTCGATGGCGGGCGTCGCCGCCCTGGCGCTGCTCACCGCCGCCGAGCACCGGGCCGGGCCGATCGGCTACGGCCTGGTCGTGCTCGCCGCGGCCGGCGCCCCCGCGCTGGGCGCCCGGCTCACCCGGGCCACCCTGCCCTCGCTCTCCCGCCGCCGGCTGCTCGCGCTGGCGCTGCTCGCCGAGGGCGTCGCGCTGATCCTGGCCGGGCTGGTGCTGGACTTCGTGCTGGTCCTGCTGCTCACCGTGCTGGCCGGACTGACCGCCGGGATCGTCGTCTCCGCCGGGCGGGGCCTGCTCGCCCAGGAGGTCGAGGAGGCCAGGCTGCCCAAGGTCACCGAGCACCTGTACGCGGTGCTGCGGGCCGTGGTCGCCGCCGCGCTGGTCGTCGTCCCGCTGATCGCCGCCGGCTACGGGGACGTCGAGTACGGCACCGTCGAGCCCGGCTCGTTCACCTTCATCCACGGCGGCGGCGCCCTCGCCGTCGCCACCGCGGGGCTGCTCACCCTCGTCCTCGCCGCCGTGGTGCTGCTGCGCACCGACGACCGGCGCGGCACCGTGCCGTTCGGCCGGGACCTGGTCGACGCCGTCCGCGGCGGCAGCGGCCCGGTGCCGCACCGGGGCACCGGCACCGGCTTCTTCATCGCCCTGGAGGGCGGCGACGGCGCCGGCAAGTCCACCCAGGCCCAAGCGCTCGCCGAGTGGATCCGCGGCAAGGGGCACGAGGTCGTGCTCACCCGCGAGCCCGGCGGCAGCCCGGTCGGCCAGCGGCTGCGCGGCCTCGTCCTGGACGTCGGCAACACCGGCCTGTCGCACCGCGCCGAGGCGCTGATCTACGCGGCCGACCGCGCCGAGCACGTCGAGAACGTCATCCGGCCGGCCCTCGCCCGCGGCGCCGTGGTGATCACCGACCGGTACATGGACTCCTCCATCGCCTACCAGGGGGCCGGGCGCGACCTGGCCGCCACCGAGGTCGCCCGGATCTCCCGCTGGGCGACCGGCGGGCTGCTGCCCGACCTCACCGTGGTGCTGGACGTCGACCCCACCCGGGCCCGGGAGCGCTTCACCGAGGCGCTCGACCGGCTGGAGTCCGAACCCACCGAGTTCCACCAGCGGGTCCGGGCCGGCTTCCTCGCCCTCGCGGCCGCCGACCCGGCGCGCTACCTCGTGGTGGACGGCAGCCAGGCCCCCGGCTTCGTCACCACCGCCATCCGCCACCGGCTCGACCGCGAGCTGCCGCTCTCCGAGCAGGAGAAGGCCGCCCGCGCCGAGCAGGAGCGGCTGGCCAGGGAGGAGGCCGAGCGGCGCGCCGCCGAGGAGGCCCGCAAGAAGGCCGAGGAGGAGGCCGCCGAGCGCAAGCGCCAGGAGGTGCTGGCGCAGCTGCGGGCCGAGCAGGCCGAGCAGGAGCGGCTGGCCAAGGAGGAGGCCGAACGGGTCGCCGCCGAGGCGCGGCGCAAGGCCGAGGAGGAGGCCCGCCGTCGGGCCGAGGAAGAAGCCCGTCGCCGGGCGGAGGAAGAGGCTCGCCGTCGGGCGGAGGAGGAGGCCCGGCTGGCCGCGGAGGCCGCCGAACGGAAGCGGATCGCCGACGAGGCGGCTGCCCAGGCCGAGCTCCAGCGACAGCGGGAGCTGGCGCGCGAGGAGCAGCGGCGCCGGGCGGAGGAGGCGCTGCAGCGGGCCGAGGAGGCCCGGCTGGCGCAGGCCGCCGCGCTCGCGGCTGCGGCTGCGGCGGCGGAGACGGCTTCGGACCGGGCCGCTGCGGCGGGTGCGGCGGGTGTGACGGCTGTCGGTGGGGCTGGTGCGCCGGTTGTCGGGGATGCGGCGACGGCGGAGCTTCGGGCGGTTCGGGACGTGCCTCGGGAGGCGCCTCGGGACACTTCTTTGGACGCGGCGGACGGCCTCGGCGACGAGGCGACGCGGGAGCTGACGCTGCGCGACCGGCAGGCGGCTGTCCAGGCGGCTGAGGCCGCGAAGGCTGCGAAGGCCGCAGACAGTGCGAACGCGGCTGAGGCGACCGCCAGGCTGCCGAAGGTGCCGGCCGTCGACGAGACCGCGGTGTTGCCGAAGGTGCCGGCGGCGGACGAGACGGCCGTGCTGCCGCGGGTTCCCGCCGTGGACGAGACCGCGGTGCTGCCGCGGGTCGGTCCGGGGCGTCCTGGCGAGCCGGTGGACAGCACCCGTGAGCTGCCGGTGGTTCCGCAGTCCGGCGCGCCGCAGGCCGGCGAGTCGCAGTCCGGCGGGCCGCAGTTCGGCGAGTCGCAGTCCACCGCCGAGCGGCCGAGGCCGGACTGGGCCGAGGAGACGCCGATGGACGACCTGCCGAGCCTCACCGACACGCTGCTCGGCTCGCGGGACGAGTGGGCGCGCTGGGACCACGCCGGCGACCCGGACGACTCCGGCCGCAGTGGCGGTGACGGCCGCGGCGAGGACGGCGGCAAGGGCAAGGGCCGGCGCTGGGGCCGGCGCAGCTGAGCGCGGGCCGGGAGGTCTGACGGCCGGTCGAAGGACGGGCGGTGTCGTACCGGGGGAGCCCCCTGGGTGACGCCGCCCGTCGTCGTACCGGGGGCGGGCGGCTGTCGGATGTGGTCCGCCTGTGGTTCGGCTGGGCCCGGCGGTGGCTCGGCGGCGGTCCGGCGGTGGTCGGGCCGTGGTTCGGCCGTCGTGCGCGGCCCGGTGTGCCTCGGACGGAGCAGTGGCTGTCGGAGCGGAGACGTATGCTCGACGGCGGGGAATCGGCGCCTGGCGCGCTGCCGTACGGAGCTTGGGAGCAGCTGTGGCCGTCTGGGACGACCTGGTGGGCCAGGATCGGGTGGTCGACCAGCTGACCGCTGCGGCCCGGGCGGCCTGGGCGACGGTCGAGGCCGGTCGCGGCGCCACCGCCGACCAGGGCGGGAACGCCTCCCTGATGACGCACGCCTGGCTGTTCACCGGCCCGCCCGGCGCCGGGCAGGTCACCGCCGCGCGCGCCTTCGCCGCCGCCCTCCAGTGCACCAGCCCCGACCTCGCGCTGGGCGGCACGCCCGGCTGCGGGTTCTGCGACGGCTGCCACACCGTGCTGGCCGGCAGCCACGCCGACGTCAAGTACGTGCGGACGGACGGCCTGTCCATCGGCGTCGGCGACATGCGCGACCTGGTCCTGCGTGCCTCCAGCTACCCGACCGGCGGCCGCTGGTCGGTGATCCTGGTGGACGCCGCCCACCGGCTCACCGAGGCCGCCGCCAACGCGCTGCTCAAGGGCGTGGAGGAGCCGTCCCCGCGCACCGTCTGGCTGCTCTGCGCCCCCTCCGTCCAGGACGTGCTGCCGACCATCCGCTCGCGCTGCCGCCTGCTGGTGCTGCGCACGCCCGCCGCCGAGGCGGTCGCCGACATGCTGGTCGGCCGCGACGGCGTCGACCCGGAGACCGCCCGCCTCGCCGCGCTCGCCGGCCAGGGCGACATCGAGCGCACCCGCCGCCTCGCCGTGGACGAGCAGGCCCGCACCCGCCGGGCGGAGGTGCTGCGGATCCCGCTGGAGGTCGCCGACATCGGCGGCTGCCTGACCGCCGCCCAGCGCCTGGTCGACACCGCCAAGGCCGACGCCGAGGCCCTCGCCGAGACCCAGGACACCAAGGAGACCGACGACCTCAAGGCCGCCTACGGCGCTGCCGAGGGCAGCAAGGCGCCGCGCGGCATGGCCGGGGCCGTCAAGGAGCTGGAGAAGCGGCAGAAGAGCCGGGCCACCCGCACCCGCCGGGAGACGCTCGGGGTCGCGCTGCTCGACCTGCTCGGGTTCTACCGGGATGTGCTGGCGATCCAGCTCGGCTCCACCGGTGCGCTCGCCAACGAGGACCAGCGGCAGGCGCTGAACCGGGTCGCCCAGGACGGGACGGCCGAGAACACCCTGCGTCGGATCGAGGCGGTGCTCGCCTGCCGGGTGGCGCTGGACCGCAACGTGGACCCGCTGCTGGCGGTCGAGGCGATGACGATGGCGCTCCGGGCGGGCTGAGGGGCGGGCCCGGCCGGGGGTGGAGCAGGGCCCGTACGCCGCCCGGAGGCGCCGGGGACCGGTCCGGCGTCCCACCTTCGAGTGAACGGGCGATACTCGCCGGGCACACCCGCGTGTGACGGCGTGCCCGTTGTGCACGCTGGGGCCGACTGCGCCCCGGCCGTACCCCCGGTCCTCCCCGTCGGGAGGGTCCGCCGCCGGAGCGGTCGCCCCCCGCACGGCACCGGGTCCGGTCCGGCGCCGGCCCTCGTCCCGAGGTGGTGCGTTCCGTGGTTCGTCCGCTCCTCGTCATTCCCCTGCTGGCTGCTGCCCTCGGCGGACTCTGGCTGGCGCGCGGTGCGCTCCAGCGCTGGCGCGACCTGCAGTCCGCCGCGACCTACGAGCTGGCGGGTGACCGGTGGCCGATGCTGGTCCGGGCGGGCGGGGCGATGGTCTGCGGGGTGTGCGTCACCGCGTTGACGCTGCTGACCGCGCTCGGGGCGTTCGGCGGTCTGGGGCGCGACACCTCCTCTCCGACGGACCGGACCGGATCGGCCGTGGACGCGGCCGCCGCCGGGGCCTGGTCGGGCTCCGCGCCGGGGGCGCCGGGGGCAGCGGGTACGGCGGGCCGGCAGCAGGCGGCGCCGCCTGCCGCCACCGAGTCGGCTGCGGGGGCGGGTGCGGCGGCGTCTCCTGGTGCGGCGGGCGCGGCGGGTGCGGGTGCGGCGGGTGCCACGGCGTCGGCGGCCGCCCCCGCCGTGGTCAGCCGCTTCGACAGCGTCGGGCACCCGGGCGGCGGCGAACTGCTGCAGTCCGCCGTGCTCGGCCCCGACGGGAAGCCGCGCAACGTCCGGGTGTGGCTGCCCGCGCAGTACGCCAAGGAGCCCAACGCGCGCTTCCCGGTCGTCGTGATGCACGCCGCCACCCCGCGCAAGACCGCCGACGCCGAGGTCCCGGACGTCTTCGAGGGCGTCGGTGCCGCCCTGCAGGCCGGCCGCGCCCGCCCGTTCATCCTGGTCGCCCCCGAGGCGCCGACCGGCACCGCGCACCCCTGCGAACTGGTCGCCGCCGCCCCGGCCGCCGTCGCCGACGACGCGGCCCTGCGCACCACCATCGCCGCCTCCTTCCGCACCCTCCCGCCCGGCCCGGCCTCCTGGGGCACCCTCGGGGTCGACGCCGGTGCGCCGTGTGCCGCCGCGGCCGGGCTCTCCCGCCCGGACCTGTACGGCGCGGCCGCCGCCGTCTCCGGCCGCTACGACACCGCCGCGCTCACCCAGACCGGCGCCGAGGCCCCGGCGGGCAGCGCGGCCAAGCTGCTGCTCGCCGCCGCCAAGGGCGACGCCGCCGGGCTCGACGCGGCCCGCAAGCTGCAGGCCTCGCTCAAGGCCGCTCCGGGCCCGGCGGCCAAGGCGGAGGTGCGGATCTCGGACAACGTGCAGGACTACTCGGTGGACCGGGAGCGGCTGCGACTGGTCCGTCAGGCGGCGCAGTTCCTGGCCGAGGCGCTGGCCAAGGCTTCCTGAGCGACGCTGGTCGGGGCGTCGTGAGCGCCGGCCGAGCCGGCGTTACGCTGCCCGGTGCCCGGGGTGGGTGCCGGGCAGCGGTGTTTCTTCGTTCGCGTGCGTTTCTCGGAGTGGGCTCGGAGTGGTCCCGGCGGGCTCGGAGTGGCCCCGGAGTGGTGGGTGGAGAGGAAGCGGATGAGGGGCTTCGCGCGGTTGCGGGTGGTTGAGGTGGTGCTCGCGGTCGGGCTGCTGGCGGCTTCGGCGGGCGGGTGCGGCCGGGGTTCCTCGGGGCCGGCCGGCGGGAACGGTGCGTCGGGTGCGTCCGGTGCGTCCGGGCAGGCCTCCTCCGACTCGACGGGTGCGGGTGCCGGTGCGGGTGCCGGTGCGGGTGCGAGTGCGCGGGCCGGTGGTGCCGGTGCCGGTGGTGGTGACGGTGCCGGCGCCGCAGCCACCCCGCTGGAGCCGCTGCCCGCAGCCGTCCCCGCCGCGCTCGCGCCGTACTACGCACAGCACCCGGCCTGGCAGTCGTGCGACGGCGGCTTCGAGTGCGCCACCTTCCGGGTCCCGATGGACTACGACCACCCCGGTGACGGCGAGCTCACCCTCTCGGCCGCCCGGGCCGCCGCCCGGCCCGGCGACTCCGGCGGCGCCGGCGACACCTCCCGGGCGGGCTCGCTGCTGCTCAACCCGGGCGGCCCCGGCGGCTCGGCGGTCGACTATCTGGAGGCCGTCGCCGGGACGTACGACCGCACGGTGCGCGCCCGGTACGACCTGGTCGGCCTCGACCCGCGCGGGGTCGGCCGCAGCAACCCGGTCAGCTGCCTGAACGGTGAGCGGATGGACGCCTTCACCGCCGCCGACCTGGCCCCCGGCGACCAGGGGGCGGTCGACGCGCTGGTCGCCGTCGACAAGGAGTTCGCCGAAGGCTGCCGGAGGCAGGCCGGGGCCGCGCTCGGCCACCTCAGCACCGTCGAGTCCGCCCGCGACATGGACGTGCTGCGCGCCCTGCTCGGCGACGAGCGGCTGAACTTCGTCGGAAAGTCGTACGGCACCTTCCTCGGCGCCACCTACGCGGGCCTGTTCCCGAGCCGGGTCGGCCGGGTGGTGCTGGACGGCGCCATGGACCCGGCGCTCGACTCCGTCACCGGCAACCGCACCCAGGCCGGCGGCTTCGAGACCGCCTGGGCCGCCTTCGCCGTGGACTGTGCCAAGCGCGAGGACTGCCCGCTCGGCCGCACCGAACAGCAGGTCGGCGACCAGCTCACCGCCCTGCTCGCGACCGTCCACGCCCACCCGCTGCCCAGCACCGACAACGGACGCCGGCTCACCGAGGCCCAGGCCACCACCGGCGTCGTCCAGGCCATGTACGCCGAGTTCCTGTGGCCCAAGCTGCGCACCGCGCTCACCGACGCCAAGGCCGGCGACGGCACCGGGCTGCTCAAGCTCTCCGACGCCTACTACGGGCGTGAGGCGGACGGCTCCTACCCCAACCTGATGTTCGCCAACACGGCGGTCAACTGCCTCGACCTGCCCGCGCCGTTCCGCTCGCCCGAGGACGTCCAGCGGGCGGTGCCCGACTTCGAACGCGCCTCGCCGCACTTCGGCCGCGACATGGCCTGGATGGCCCTGACCTGCGCCTACTGGCCCGTCCGGGCCACCGGCGCGGCCCACACCATCCGCGCCGCCGGCGCCGCCCCGACCGTCGTCATCGGCACCACCCGCGACCCGGCCACCCCCTACGAGTGGGCCCGCGCACTGGCCGGACAGCTGGAATCCGGCCGCCTGCTCACCTACGACGGCGACGGCCACACCGCGTACGGGCGGCACAGCAGCTGCGTCGACGGCGCGGTCAACCACTTCCTGCTCACCGGGGAGGCGCCGGAACAGGGCAAACGCTGCGACCGGTAGCCCCGGCGGACCCGCGCTCAGGCGGAGGAGACCGCCAGCTTCGCGGCGAAGCCCGCGAACAGGACGGCGACACCGCTGGTCAGGGTCGCGGACAGGCGCCGGCGGCGACGGAAGGCCGTCGCCAGCGTGGTGCCCGCGAAGATCAGCAGCGAGAGGTACAGCATGCTGAAACCCTGCAGGATCCCGCCCAGCAGCGCGAAGGAGAGCACCGGCTGCCCGTAGGACGGGTCGACGAACTGGGTGAAGAACGACAGCAGGAACAGGATCGCCTTCGGGTTCAGCAGGCTGATCACCAGCGCCCGCCGGAACGGCCGCTCACCCGCCTCCTCCACGGCCTCCGCGCCGCCCACCGAATCGGCCTCCGCCCGGCGCTCGCGCCACAGCTGGCGGGCCGCCCGCAGCATCCCGAACCCGATCCACAGCAGGTACGCGGCACCGCCGAACTTCACCACCGCGAACACCGCCGGATTGGCCTTCAACAACGAGGCCGCCCCCAGCGAGGTCAGGCTGATCAACGTGAGGTCGCCGACGAACACCCCCGCCGCCGCCCGGTACCCGGTCCGGACGCCCTTGCGGGCGGCGACCGACAGCACGTACAGCGAGTTGGGGCCGGGCAGCAGAATGATGACGAGGGCGCCGAGGACGTACGTCGCCAGGTCGTTGACACCGAACACGGTGGCTCCGGGAGTGGGGAGGGCTGGCAGGGGGGCGCTCATCGTAACGTCGCACCGGCGATCGATTGAAGCGAAAACCATCCACCCCTGCCCCAGCCCCACCCCAGCCCCACCGCCCCGGCTACGGATCACCTGCGAACCTGTGTAGACTGACCCGCGTTGCCACCACACGTGGCAGCGGTGCCGCCTTAGCTCAGTTGGCCAGAGCAACGCACTCGTAATGCGTAGGTCGCGGGTTCGAATCCCGCAGGCGGCTCTGTAGAAGCCCCAGGACTCACTCGCCGTGACCTGGGGCTTTTGCCTTTTCTCGGCGTGCGGGCAGGCGTCGGCGACGCCCTGCAAGATCGATTGCGTGAGCGATGCGTGAGTGTGGGCGTTGATCTTGGGTTAGCCCTTGGCCTTCTCAGCCTCGGCCACAGCCTTCGCGGAGGCCTTGGCGCGAGCCTCGGTTTCGGTCCTCCGCCGAAGGGGGACGAGCTTCGCGGCGGCCTCGGCCGCGCCCTTGGCGACCTCGGGCAGGACGCTGGTGCAGGTGTCCGACGTGATCTTGATGGAGGGTGGTCGAGCATCTCGGACACCACCTTCATGTCGACCCCGCCGGCAAGCGCGACAGGGGCCGCGCCGTGGCGGAGGTCGTACAGGCGGATCGGCGGCAGGCCTGAGGCATGCGCTCGTACCTCGGTGCCTACACGGGCGCGTTCCGATCCGGCGACACCGTGCACCTGTCCGGCAAGCTCGTCCACACGCAGGACGGCGACCACAGCGGCTTCGGCATCGAACTCACCCCCTGGGCCATCAGCGGCTCGTACGTCGCCAACCTCGCCGGATAGGAGCCGCCACGGCCATGTCCCTGCTCGTCATCCGGCACGCCGAGTCCGTCGAGAACGTCGACAAGTACCACGGCTTCTACCAGGACCCCCGCCCCCACACGTCGACCTACCGCAGAGCGATCGACACGGCCGCGATCGCCCTGCCCGACCTCCCCGACGGCTGGCCCCGGCAGACCGAGCTCCTGGACGAGCAGCACTACGGCGACGCCACCTACATGACCAAGCGCGAGCTCTACGACAGCTACCCCGCACTCGCTGAGGACCGCCGCCTGCGCAAGCACGCCTGGACCGCACCGGGCGGCGCCGAGTCACTCGCCGAGGGCGTAGTCGACCGGGCCGCCGAGTTCGCCGCGCTCGCCCAAGCCGTACTCCAGGAGTCGCGCACCGTCGTCGCCTTCACCCACCAGACCGCCGCAGTGGCGCTCCGATCCCTGCTCGAGCTCCGCACGCTGCCCGAGATCCTCGCCGAGGAGCGGACGGGCAAGATGCCCAACGCCGCGATCCTCCACTACGAACTGCGAGACGGCCGGTTCACCCGGACGGGAACCACCACCCCGCCGATCTAGGAGGAGCCCGTGCGACACCTGTTCCTCAACGGGCCTGTCCAGAACGGCCCCTTCACCCTCGCCTCCCGGCCTGGAAAGGCCGTGGGCATCCGCCTCGCCGCCGCCCTCAACGCCATCCTCGGCCTACCGCCCGCACCCCACCTGTGGAACACCGTCACCCTTGCGGGAGACCTCCGCCACCGCCAGGCCGAGGGCCCGATGATCCCTCGCCAGCGGTTCGAGGCCGACCTGATCGCCGCCAAGTAGACGCCCGGCCGGTTTCCGGCGGGTGGCATCGTGACCGACACCGACGCGGAGGTAGCCAACCTCGCCCTGGAGATGATCGAGAACAACCTCCGCGCCGGCGCCCTCACCGTCAGCCGCGAGACCGTTCCCACCTGCCGCACCTGCGGTCACATGACCGGCACCGGCGGTCATCCCTGCAACGCCTGTGGCAGCACCGCCACCGAGGACCGCACGGGCCTCCACCTCGTCGCCGAACTCGCCAAGGACCGACCCGTTCTCGATCGCGCGGACATCCACGCCAGCCATCGTCAACAGCCCAAGCACCTCCAGCACGCCGCCGCCACCGTCGCCGAGCGGCGGATCCTTTCCCGGACCCGCGACCACGGCATCGACCTCTCGCCCCTCGGCCTCAACCGCCTCGTCCTCGATCCGCGCGTCGGCATCCCACGCCACCGTCGTCGCCGCAGCCCGGCGGCACGAAGCGGACACGGCCGTCATGACCATCACCGAGAACGCGGCCAACCACATCGCCGCCCACGGCCAGCACTTCCGCGAACACGGTGGCATCCGGCTCCAGTACGCGCTGCACGGCCGCATTCCGTACCACCGCGCGGCAAGCCTGCAGCCGATGTACGAGCTGTACCAGGCCGCCCAGACCACTACGGATACCTTCGAGCAGTGGTTCCTCCCGCTCTTCTCCCTGAAAGCGAAGACAACAACCCGGCCGGACCAGCTGCCCGCGATTTTCAAGCTCTTCATGCGGGTACACCTGGCGACGCCCTTCAAACCTGGAGCGCCGCACGCAGCTTCTTGTCTCTGAGTAACTCGAGGACATGCGCATCTGAATCAGCGAAGATGCGTTCGGCGTGTTCGGAGTCGGCCTGGCGTAGGGCGGCGTGGTACACGTCGGCGAAGGGCTGATCGCGGATGCAGTGCTCGGCGAAACGCATCCCCTTCTGATCTTGATCGTTGCGTGCACGATCCCAGGCCAGCAGGTGACCGCCGATCTTCTCCCACGCCTTAGCCCGGGCCCACGGGCGTCTTTCCTTGTTGAGGCCGAAGACCTCGATGGTTTTGGTGCCCTTCTTGGAGCCGCTGACTGCGCGATACACGCCGCTCTTCAGACGAAGGTCGAGGTGATCGAAAGGGTCCTCACGCGTGGGATCGATGAGCAGCGAGCCGAGAAGTCCGTCGCTCTCGTACGCGTCGCCCTTGTATCGCGTGTTGCAAGTGGAACAGGCAAGCAGCAGGTTGGGCCAGTGGAAGGTTCGCAGCGCGCAGCGCGACTTGGGGATGAAATGATCAACTGTATCTGCCAGTTGATTGCCGCAGTACATGCAGCAATCAATGCCAGGTGCCATGCTCACGAGCTCGTCCCGTACCGGCTCGTATACGTCGCGGCGTACAGTGTCCCGTTTCCACATGCGTTGAGGATGGTCGCCGCGTTTGAGAGGATGGGTGTCCGCGAGCTCCTGAGTCAGTTTCAGGAGTGAGGATTCCAGCTCGGAAGGCAGACGCGGCCGTACGATCCTGATCACGTTCTGCCTGCCTCCCCCCTCCGCGTCCCCAGGTCGAGTTCTTCCAAGCGCGTGGCCTGGGAGCTTGCGAGGTCCGTGCGTAGCCTGTGGAACCGCCGCGTCATGGCCTCGTCGGCTTGTCCTGTCGCAACCTCGTACTCCAGATCCGCCAGCTCCTCCCGCATCGCCTCTGCCCGGCGGGAGAACGGCGATTCCAACCCAAAGAAGTCCGATAGGACCGCGTCGTCTCCCGTGCCGTAGACGACCCTGCCGTAGACCTTCTCGTCCACTACTTCTGGCGGAACCTGCTCGTTCGGGCCAGGCAATCTGATCAAGCCGCCCGGATCGGCAGCCTGACAGATATAGGGACTGTGCGTAGTGACGATGAACTGCACCGCTGGGAAGTGGACCTTGAACCACTCACCGATTTGCTGCTGCCAGGAGACATGGAGATGCGCGTCGACCTCATCGATGAGGACAACCCCCGGGTGGGTCAGGTAAGGCCGGTCGTTGTTCCAGCGCAGCTCCAACGTCCCATAGGCGGCGTACATCTGCCGCACAACGTCCAGGACGAGTGCAGTGACGGTACGTAGCCCGTCGCTCATGCGCCGCAGCGCGATGAGGGGGCTCTCGCCATCTACGCGCCGCAGCCACAACCCGCGTGAGGTGACCTGCTCGACACGGAAGTGTCCTGGCAGCAAACCATCATTGAGGAGCGCAAGCACCGATTCGAGCAGCCTGTCGGCCCCGGCTTCGCCTTCCAGCTGGCGCAGACGTACAGATACGAGCCAGTCGACCGACTCCGTGAGCGCCGACTGTTCTTCAAAGAGGGTGCGCATGGCTGCGGCACGGTCGGGGGTGTGCGCGTCGCGTTCGTACAAACCGGTCCCGGTCAGCCGCCGGAAGGGACCGTATGCCGCGCAAAACCAGCCTGTCGGAGGCGAAGGCGACCACAACAGACGGGCGGCTTTGGCACCGGTGCGAGGAGTAAAACGCACCCGAGTCGGTGGTCGGTCGTCCGGCGTGAGCGGCTCGCGGTCAGGTTCCCAGGCGACTGCGACGGTCAGTTGGCCAGCGGAAGGAGGAGCCCCGAGGTCGGTCTCCGGCTCGGCACTGAGGGACAGCTCCACGCAGCCATGGGTTCGCCCATACGAGAGGTGATCCTCGATCGCGTCGTCCAGTTGGCTAGCCCGTCGTGGCCCCGCCAGAGCGAGAGCGATCGTCCTCAGCAGGGTGGTCTTCCCCGAGCCGTTTCGTCCTGCGAGCACTGTCCAGCCCGTGAAGCTGCCATCCGGGCGCATAAAGTCGAGGTCGCAGGCACGGGCGTCGTGGAACCCACGTACGCCGTCGAGCCGGAGCCTCGTTACATACACCGGAGTGCCCTTTCGCTGGCCTTCCTTGTTCCGTCCGGACCACGCGGCCCGGACGGAATCTACCGCCCACTGTACGGACGCGCACCGACATCACTCCGTCGCAGTCCGTGGCTAGACTCGGGTGATCGCTGCCCCAAGAGGTCGCGCAGGCACCATACGCGCGTACGCCGGTTGATGTAATGAGTGAGGCTGGCGAGCCTAGGCGGGACACGTCGGAAGCGCGGAGCAACGAAGTACGGGGAGGGGCCGTGAACGCTACGGGCACGCAGGCGTACGACAGGGTCGAGAGAGTTCTACGTCGGGCCGGATGGCGGGTGTGCGCCCCGCACGAGCGCGACCTCAAGCCGGACGCGACGGCCGTACGCACAGATCACCCGCACGACTCCGACCTCTGTGTCTATCTCCTCTATGCCGGCCGGGACCTCAGCGGCCTCGTCGTAGCAGGAGGGGACTCGGCTGATCCTCACGACCTCATCGCCGAAGCCGACCGGCTCGCCGCCCTGCTGGCCGAACAGCACCCCAAGCGTGCCTGGCAAGGCCGCCCTTTGCCCTTCCGCTACGGAAGTAACGGCTACGTTTGGCGATTCCGCAACGCGCTCGATTCTGAGTGCCTCGACGGGACGCTTGCTCCCGGTGCGCCGGAGGGCGGAGCCCGCAGCCGCTACGTTTTTGCCCCAGCCCGGCCGGCCACCGTCGCCCGCTGGAAGCGTGAAGCCCAGCGCAACCCCGAGGCACCGACCCTGCGCGCCCGGTTGCGGCGCCTACCCGCCATCCTCCTCGACCCACAGCGGCAGCTGTACGACGCTCAGCGCCGCGCCATCGAAGGCCTGGAACGGTCCCTTGCCGAGGACCTTCCGCGTGCCCTGATCCAGATGGCGACCGGTGCCGGCAAGACGTATACCGTCGTCCAAGCAAGTCATCGGCTGCTCGAGCACGCGGGTGCCCACCGGGTGCTGTTCCTCGTGGACCGAACCAACCTGGGTGGTCAAGCTTTCATGGAGTACCGGGACTTCCTCCCGGGGGGTTCGAAAAAGCCGCTGCACGAGGAGTTCCCCCTCAAGCACCTGTCGGGTGGGAATGCAGGCCTGGCAGATTCCGACAAGATCGTCATCACCACGATCCAGCGACTTTGGTGCAAGTTGTCTGGCCAGACCCCGCCAGAGCCGGGCAGTGACGACGAGAAGAAGTTCGAAGCTGGTGGCACCGCCGGTCTCGGAGCCGAGCTTCCCCATGTTCGTTACTCGCCTGAGCTCCCGCCGGACTACTTCGACTTCATCGTCATCGACGAGTGCCACCGCTCGATATACGGGCGATGGCGACCTGTTCTGGAGTACTTCGACGCGCACATCGTGGGCCTGACCGCGACACCGATCGGGCCAACCTTCGCCTTCTTCGATGACAACCTTGTCAGTCAGTACACATATGAGGAAGCAGTCGCCGACGAGGTAAACGTCGACTACGACGTGTACCGGATCTCGACCCGGATCACCCGCAAGGGTTCAACGATCCCAGCCGTGGTGGAGACGGTCGCATCTGACGGCACTATCGAGCAGGTGAACACCGTAATAGCCCATGTGGACCGTATGACGCGCGCCCAACACTGGCGTCAACAGGATGAGAACGACGAGTACACGCCATCCGAGCTCAATGCGCGCGTCGAGTCGACCAGCCAGATTCGTACGATCATCCAGACCTTCAAGGACAGGCTGTTCACCGAGATCTTTCCGCCAGATGTGAACCCCGACACCGGCGAGATCCTGCACTCGCGGGCGGTCGTACCCAAGACATTGATCTTCGCAGCCTCCGATAAACACGCGGACGCGGTTGTTGAAGAGGTGCTGCGTGCCTGGGGCAAGGGGGACGAAGCGGGCAAGACCTTTTGCAAGAAGATCACCAACACTGCGCCGAAGACTGGCAGGGCCATCCGTGACTTCCGCAACAAGCCCGAGATCCGGATTGCCGTCACTGTTGACATGATCGCCACGGGCACCGACATTCCGGCCTTGGAATGCCTGGTCTTCATGCGGGACGTCAGGACCTGGTCGTACTTCGAGCAGATGAAGGGCCGAGGCGCCCGGACCATCAAGCCCGAGGACCTGAAGAAGGTCACCGAGGACGCCCTGTGCAAGGACCGTTTCGTCATTGTCGACACGGTGGGCGTGACCGAACACACCATGGTCGATGCGCGACCGCTAGTACGGGATGGGCAGCCGGAAATGCCTAGCCTGGAGCGGCTGCTCAAGGCGTGCGAGGAAGGGCGTTACTTGTCCGCTGACGACGCCGCCACGCTGGCCGGTCGTCTCAGCCGGCTCGCGCAGCGGCTTGACAGCGATCAGCTTGCCCGGATCGAGGGCAGCGCAGGTGGCCGGAAGCTGACCGAGCTGGTCACGGGACTGGTGCTGGCGACAGATCCGGACCGGTTGGCTGGACAGCGGGTGCAGGACCAGGATGTCGTGAAGGGCGGCAGTGAGGCGCCCGTGCAGAGCACGGCTGGGAAGGAGCCAGCCGACATCGTGCTGGCCGCGGCTCTGCGGCCGTTCATGGAGCGTGAGGCGCTGCGAGAGGCCGTGCTAGAGGCTGCGCGAGCCCGACGCTGGATCAAGATCGATCACCTCAGCCGGGACGGTGGCGTGATTGCCGAAGGCGTGACGGATGTCATGCGAGCCGAGCGGACGGTCACAGACTGGCGCAAGTACATGGAAGATCAGCGAGAACGATTCACCGACCTGCGGATCGCCTTTGAGGAACGGCGGTCGTTGAGCGACGTGCGCGAGCGGATCAAGGAAATTCTCGGTGCTGTCAGGCCCCCGCAGCGGCGCTGGACAGAGCAACAGCTCTGGAAGGCTTACGTGGACTTCGGCATTGCGCGCGAGAGGCGGCGCCGAGGAGCCGGGCTGCCGGAGCTGCTGTCCGTGCTGCGGTTTGAGCTGGGACTCGATGGGGACGAGTTCCGGCCATATCGGGATACCGTGGAGCTCCGCTTTCAGGAGTGGCTTGCTCGTCAGGAGACGGCCGGGACGACGTACACGGAGGAGCAGCAGGCGTGGCTGCGGCGCATCGTGGGCGTGATTGCCACGTCGGCGACGGTATCGCCGGGGGCGCTGGACCAGCATGCGCTGTGCCGGGCAGAAGGCGGCTGGAGCAAGTTCAGAGAGGTGTTCGACGGAGGTCCGCGAACGCCGGACGAGCTGATTGATGAGCTGGATCGGAAGCTAGGTGCGTGAGGAACGCGTGAGTGTGGACACCGGCGAGGGCGGAGTGCCGGCGCTGGGGAGACCGGACGGGGCTGAGCTACCGGAGGGATGGGCTTGGGCGACAGTTGGGGATCTTCTCGTAGGGTCCGACGCGGGTAGGTCGTTCAAGTGCGAGCCTCGCCCTGCTGCTCCGGACGAGTGGGGCATCGTGAAGGTCAGCGCAATGACCTGGGGCGAATTTCGCCCTGACGAGAACAAGGCTCTACTCGACGAAGCTCTCGTCAATCCGGACTACGAGATCCTCGCTGGCGATGTCTTGGTGAGCCGTGCCAACACCGTTGAGTATGTAGGCGCACCAGTGCTCGTTGGGGAGGTGAGGCCGCGGTTGCTGCTAAGTGATAAGAGCCTCCGCTTCAAGCCGGGCTCTGCGGTCGACCCGAAGTGGTTCGTTTATTGGCTCAGGTCTCCAGCCGTACGTAAGGCAATCGCCGGGAAGGCTTCCGGGACCTCGGATTCGATGAGGAACATCTCCCAGTCGGACCTCAAGGCCCTATCCATTCCCGTCCCCCCTGCTGCCGAACAGCAGCAAATCGCTTATGCCCTTGGCAATTGCCTCGTACGATTGGACGAGATTGAGCTGCGTCTGCGAGGCGCCCAGCAGCAGCTAGAGAAGCTCCGTGACTGGGTCATGGCCGCCGCTGCTACGGGTGTCCTGGCGTGGGACGCCGAGCCGCAAAGAATGCCGATCACTGGCTGCTCGGGAGTCATTGACGGCACGCTACCCCCACTTGCCTCAGGGTGGCACTGGGGCCGCCTCCAGGACATCGCCGAGGTTGTTGGTGGCGTCACCAAGGACTCCAAGAACGAGCACGATTCGGAACTGTCCGAGGTCCCATATTTGCGCGTAGCCAATGCCCAACGTGCCCGGCTGGATCTGTCACACGTGACCAGAATCCGCGTCACGCCAAAGACGTTCGAAAAGCTCCGCCTGCGAAACGGCGACCTTCTGATGACCGAGGGTGGCGACAGGGACAAACTCGGACGAGGATGGATCTGGGAAGGGCAAATCGAGGACTGCATCCACCAGAATCATTTGTTCCGCGCCCGGATCCTGGATCACGCTACTCACCCCAAGCTCATGGGTTGGTACGTCAATTCAGCAGCACGTTCTTGGTTCGAGGCCAACGGAAAACAGAGCGTAAACCTTGCCTCCATCAGCATCTCCAAGGTCAAACTGCTCCCGGTCCCGGTTCCTCCGGAGGATGAGCAGGAACAGAGAGGATTCGTCGAGCTCGGGGAGCGAATCCTTGCGCGCGTCGATCGCCTTGTGACCGCCTGTGAGCAGGGCCTCGCCCACGTCGCAGTCCTGCGTCGCGCTCTCCTCGCCGAAGCCTTCGCTGGCCGTCTCGTCCCCCAGAACCCCGAAGACGAACCCGCAGAAGATCTTCTCAAGAGCATCCGTGTCGAGCGCGAGGCCGCTGAGGCCGAGCGGAAGGCGGCCCGGCGTGCTGCCGCCCAGGCTAAGCGGAAGAGCCGTGCCAGGCTCGAGGCGCAGGCCTCCGTGGACCTACCGCCACTCCCACCCCCCACCTCCCACGCCCCCACCCCCGAGAGCGAACAGACCACGCTGCCCCTGGAGTTCACCGCATGAAGCTCGAAGCCCGCCGCCTCGTCGACCGGCTCTGGAACTACTGCAACGTCCTGCGCGACGACGGTGTGTCAAGCCTCGAGTACCTGGAGCAGCTCAGCTTCCTGGTGTTCCTCAAGATGGCTGCCGAGATGGAGGAGGCTGACAGGACCCTCCCCGAAGGCAAGCGGCGTCACGTCCTGCCGGACATCGAGGAATGGCAGGGCCGCGGTTGGCTGGAACTGCTCGACCTCACGGGCAGCGCCCTGGAGGAGGCATACACCCAGCTCCTCGCCGACCTTGGCAAGCAAGACGCGGGTCAGGACACCACCCTCGGCCTGATCTTCCACCGCGCCCGTAACCGGCTCCAGAACCCGGCCAACCTCCGGCGCCTCATCGTCGACCTGATCGACAAGGAGAAGTGGCTCGGCGCCAGCAAGGACATCAAGGGCGACGCCTACGAGGCGCTGATCGCCCGCAGCGCCGAGGACACCAAGGCCGGCGCCGGGCAGTACTTCACACCACGCGTCCTCATCGAGTCCATCGTGCGCTGTATGCGGCCCACTCCGGAGGACTCCATCACTGACCCCGCGTGCGGCACTGGCGGCTTTCTGCTTGCTGCCCATGACTACATCGTGCGGGAGTACGGCGATGACATGTCCACGGAGGAGTCTGCCCGTTTCGACGACGGCGCGATCTGGGGTACCGAACTGGTTCCGGCGACCGCTCGCCTTGCGGCAATGAACCTGCTCCTCCACAAGATTGGCAAACCGGACGGCAAGCCCCTCATTCATGTGGAGGACGCCCTCGCCAAGCCGCCTACCAAGCGCGCCTCGCTAGTCCTCGCCAACCCACCCTTCGGTAAGAAGTCCTCGATCGTGATCACTAACATCGACGGCTCGGTCAGCAGAGAGGACATGTCGTACCACCGCAAGGACTTCTGGGAGACCACGACCAACAAGCAGTTCAACTTCGTTCAGCACATCGCGAATCTGCTGACCGACAACGGTCGGGCTGCAGTGATCCTCCCGGACAACGTCCTGTTCGAGGGCGGTCGTGGCGCGAGCATCCGTCGAGAATTGCTGAAGCGGTACAACCTCCACACCATGCTGCGCCTGCCCGCTGGGATCTTCTACGCGGGCGGAGTCAAGGCCAACGTCCTGTTCTTCGACGCCGCGCCGCCCCGCCGCAGCGACGATGAGCCGCCGCACACCAAGCAGCTCTGGGTTTACGACCTGCGTACCGGCAACCGCTTCACGCTGAAGCAGAATCCGCTGCTTCCTAGACACCTTGAAGAGTTCGAGAGGCGTGCGTTCGGGGTTGGAGAGTGTGACCTTGACGCTGCCGTTGCCCGCCGTGAGCCCAATGGGCGCCTTCAGGTCTTCGACGGTGCCAAACTCGCTGCCACGACGGATGTCAACCTCGACATCGGACTGATCGAACCAGATGACAAGGACGCCACGGAGGCTACGTCCGTGATCGAGCTGACGCTCGCGCTGTCCTCCGACCTTCGCTCGGCACTGGCCGAACTAGAGAAACTAGCAGGGGACTTGGATGTTGAACTGCCGCCGCTAGCCCAGGGGTGACATTGAGTGTGTGTGGGCCCTGGCCGAACGGCCCAGGGCTCACACAGGCAACGTGGGAAAGGGCCGACGATGACCCATGAGCTACTCGCCACCCTCGTTGACTGACGATGCACGGAGGCGGCAACCTGGGTGGTGGTTGCCGGGCCTCGCCGCGCTGCTCATTCGGTTCGCCCCCACGCTCTGAATCACATGGGTAGGCTGGGCAGTTAGGGCGAGACCGGGAGTGGGATCAGATGGGGAAGAGCGCGCAGGGGATGCCGCTGGAGGTGCGGCAGGTTCGCGAGGCGCTGCTGAGGGAGTTCGCTGACCGGATTTCCATGGACGACTTCGAGAAGAAGGATCCCAAAGAGCGTGAGACTGCCCTCTTGTCCCGGGCTGTCTCGGCGAAGACGGCTCGTATCCTGACTGACTGCACCTCGGACGAGGCGGCCGCTGGGGTGATCGATGGCCGGGACGACTTTGGCATCGACTCCGTGGCCTTCTCCGCTTCCGGAACGGAACTCTGGCTGATCCAGGCCAAGTGGAAGAACTCGGGGACAGCCGGCTTCGACACCGAGGCGGCACTCAAGCTCATCCATGGTCTGAGGAAACTCGACAATCGGGATCTCGACCATTTCAACGAGCGTCTGCGGCTCCTTGGAGACCGGGTGCACGGCGTCCTCAAGCTGCCCACCTGCAAGGTTCACCTGGTCATCGCCCTCATGGGGGACGGCCGGCTCTCGCCCGAGACGCGTAACACACTGGATGAGGCTGCCCGCGAATTCGGTGGTCTCGGTCGCACTGTCGAATACCGAGTGGTGGACCAGGCTGACTTCCATCGGGCCATCCGAGAGGATCTCGAGCCGGAGCCGATCACATTGACCGCGAAGATGACCGATGGCTGGCACGACCGCGAGACCCCTTACAAGGCCATCGTTGGCGAGGTGAGCGCCGCGGAGCTTGCCCAGTGGTACGCGGACAACGGCGAGCGTCTCTACGACCGGAACGTCCGCAAGTCGCTCGGGCTCACCGGAGTCAACAAGACCCTGGTCGACAGCATGTTGGAGGACCCTGACGGCTTCCTCTACCGCCACAACGGCATCACGGTACAGTGCGACACCATCGAGCGAGAGTTCTTTGCGAAGCGTGCGACCGGCGCGCCTATCTCCCTGACCCTCCGCAACGCAAGCGTCGTGAACGGGGCGCAGACCGTCACCTCGGCGAACCGGGCCTTCGAGAAGGATCCGGATGCGGTGGCGGAAGCCTACGTCTCCGTACGGATCGTCTCGATCCAGGGGACGCCCGAGGGGTTCGCACAGAGCATCACCAAGGCCACCAACACCCAGAACCACATGGAGCGGCGGGACTTCATCGCCATCGACCCGGTCCAGAGTGAAATCCAGAAGGACTTCAAGCTCTCACTCGACAAGGAGTACGTCTTCCGGCGCGGGGAGATGGACCCGGCGCCCGAATCTGGCTGCTCGGTCACTGAGGCGGCTACTGCCCTCGCCTGTGCGTATCGGGATCCGACCTTCGCAGTCCGGGTTAAGGGATCGACCGAGGCCTTGTGGAAGGAAGGCGCTGACGGTGCCTATACCCGCCTGTTCGGGCAACAACCGAGCGCCCACCAGATCTGGCGTTCCGTGCAGGTCCTGCGGGAAATCCGAGACGAGCTTACGAAGCTCCGGTCGACCCTGTCGGGGAGGGCGGCGTCCATCGCGGACAGCGGGGCACTCCTGGCCGCCCATGTGGTGTTCCAGCGCATCGGCAGCGAGGTGATTGAGGAGCCCGACAGCGACTGGGACACGATTCTGCGGTGCGTGCCCGACCAAGTGCGAAGTGTCCTGGCTTGCCTGATTGACATGGTCGACAAGCTCTTCACCAACAAGAGTTACATCACCAGCACCTTCGCCAGCGAGGAGAAGTCCAAGCAGCTGGTCCAGGCGGTCTTGCTGACGCTCGACGCAGGGAGCGGCACCCCTGATCTATCGGCGTTCGTGACGGCAGCCAGCAAGAAGCGTCCGAAGCGTCCGCCGACAATTCACCTTCTCGTGGACCATGACCTCATCCCTGACGGTACCCCGTTGGCTTACGCAGCCAGCGACACCGAAGAGCGGGCCATTGGCGCCTGGCTCGACCAGGATCCGCGCCGCCGCCGGGCCAGTTGGCTCAACGACCGCAAGGCACCCATCCTCTGGGAGGCGGACGGCCGGCGCTACTCGCCGAGTGGACTGGTGAACCACATTTGGCAGCAGGCTGAGTGGCGGGAACAGTGGAGCGCCGTCCAAGGGCCCAAGCAGTGGCGGGTACCCGGAGAGGGGACGTTGGTGGAGATCGCGGAACGGCTGTGGCGGCGGCTGGACACGGAACAAGAACCGGAGGAAGGCAGCCAGTCTTAACCGGACCGCCCCGATCGGCACTGGTCGGGCCAGATGGTTCGGCTCAGACGGTCTTGCCCGGCGGTGGCCAGACGTCGCGCCATCAACTGCTCGGCTACAGCCGTGCTGGAGCCGAGCAGGACCAGAGCTGCGTGAGCGATGCGTGAGCGGACGGCGTGACACGTGTCGGTTCGGGCGGGATCGTGGATCACTGCGTAACGTCCTGACCTGCCGGTTCATCACCAAGTGGTCGATGCCGACAACAGCCAACATGATCACCACCTGGCCCGTAATGCCGTAGGTCGCGGGTTCGAATCCCGCAGGCGGCTCAATGGTGAACCCCAGGTCAGGCCCCTGACCTGGGGTTTCTTGTTTCGTTGGCCGTGGTGATCGGGTAGGTCGGAGAGTTGGGCTCGATGTGCCGCCATGTGGAGGTCGTCGGTTCGTGGCGTCATCGATTCCCTGAATGGCGCCTGTGGCCGGCAGTGTCGGCGGCGGGGGGCGAGTTGGTTCGTCTGTGGCGTCAGGGCCGTATGGCGCGCTGGTGGAGGGCGGCGAGCAGTTGGTCGAACAGGTGCTCCTCCTCGATGCGGATGGCGTGCTCGGTGACGGCTGCGGCGAGTGCTGGGCCCCAGGGGTGGGGGTTGGGGTGCCGGTGGCGATGCGGATGCCGCCCCAGTCGAAGTCTCCGTGGTAGGCGATCGGGCAGCCGTGGTCGGCGATTCGGGTGAGTAGGGTGCGGGCGGCGACGGAGAGGTTGCCCTCGACGCAGATCGGTGGCGGGCAGCGCGGTCCCAGTTCGTCAGCGGCGGCGGCGAGGGCCGCGGGGTTCTCGCAGACGTGGACGAGGGTGGCGAGCGGGCGTCGCTGAGGGTTCGGGCGGAGAAGGCGGGGAGGGTGAGGCCGTCTGCCGGGAGCCGGGAGAACACGGGGACTGCGTCGGCGGCCAGGCGGCGGGCTGCCGCGGGATCGCCTCCGGAGAGCCGTTTGAGTAGGCCGGTTGACTCCACCTTGGCTCGCCAGGAAGCGAGTGCGGGCCGCTCGGTGACGGTCGGGTGGTCGAAGTACGGCCCATGCCTGCCGCCAGGCCGCCGAGAGGCGGGCGTCCTGGGCCCGTCGGCCCGTGACCGGGCCGGCCAGTGCCACTACCGCCGCCGCGAGGCCGTCCGGGCACGCCGGGGACTCGCGCAGCACCCGGTCGACCTCGGCTAAGGGAACGGTCAGTGAGGCGCCGGAGCGCAGAGGGCGGCCCAGCAGCAGCTCGATCGCGTGGCGCTGCTCCACGGTTGCGGTTCTGAGTGCGACCGGGGTGTCCAGGGCACGCCCGGTCGCCAGCTGCTCGCGCACCCGGTCGTAGGGAACGGGACTTCGCAGCGGAGGCTCGTGAATCACCGACAACGCAGTCGACGGGGCGACCGCCGCGTCGAGACACAGGCTCGCGGTGAGGCCCGCCAGTTGTTCGGGGCCCATGGGCCAGGGCTCACCACCGCGATCTCCTTGGCGGTGTAGGGGGGGCCAGGGCACGGTGAGCTCCTTGGTGAGCCGGGCCGGCACGGTCCAATGGGTATGGGACGCGCCCCGATCGTCGCCCTTGGCCTTGATCGACGCTGATCGGCGCGCGAGGAGCCAGCAGTGCCTGTCTCCGTCCGTGAGCTGGTACAACTTCCGGTCCGGCGCAGGTGCGGGGCCGGGTGGGGGGCTCAGCCGATTCGGGCGAGGCCCTTGGCGGTTTGGCGGGCGCGGCCGCGGGAGACCAGGAGTGGGTCCCAGGCGGGGCCGCGGGCGGGGAGTTTGGCCGGGTCGCCGAGCACGGTGCCGGCGGCTGTCTCGGCGAGCAGTGGGCGGGCGAGGATCTGCCCGGCGGCGACCATGCCGCTGGTGGCGACCGCGCTCAGGCCGCTGCCGAAGCGGGTGCTCTGGCCGACCACGTAGAGGCCCTCGACGTCGGTGCGCACGTCGGGCCGCTGGCTGACGTTGCCCCAGCGGGCCATGCCGTACGGGGTGCCGCCGCTGCTGCGGGTGTAGCGCTCGTGGCTGAGCGGGGTGGCCGTCTCCAGGTGGGTGATGCGGTCCCGGAAGGGGCCGACCACCTTCTCGGCGGCGGTCACCATCAGCTCGGTGAACTGCCGCTTGCGGGCCTGGTAGGCGGCGTCGCGGCGGTAGGGCTCGCCGTCCACCGGGCCGCCGCGGACGCCCCAGAACTCGTAGCCGGGCGGGCAGAGGCTGAGCAGTTGGAAGTTGGAGTGGCCGGGCGGGCAGACCGCGGCGGCGTCCGGGTCCTTGCGGGAGGCGAAGGAGAACATCAGCTGGGGTATCGAGTCCACCGTGCGGTCGCGTTCCCAGCGCTCGATCATGGCGGCGTGCGCGGCCTCCATGTCGTCGCTGCCGTGCCACCAGAGGTTGGCGTTGGGCAGGCCGGGCAGCTCGGTGTCGAGGGCGATGTACACGGCGACCAGGGCGCCGCGCATGGTGGCCGCGCGGGTCCGGTCGACCAGAGCGGCGGGGAAGGCCTGTTCGCCGCCGCACAGGTCGAGCACGGTCCGGCGGTAGTCGGCGTTGGAGATCACCAGGGGGGCGGAGATCCGGGTGCCGTCGGTGAGTTCGACGCCGGTGGCGCGCCCCTCCTCGATCAGGATGCGGCGCACCTCGCAGCGGGTGCGCAGCTCGCCGCCGTACGCCTCCAGGGCCTCGACGAAGGCGGCCACGAGGACCTGTCCGCCGCCCTCCGGGTAGTAGGCGCCGCGCAGGTAGTGGTCGAGCATGGCGGCGTGCTCGGCGAAGGTGATGCCGTCCGGCATGGTGCCGTAGTTGCCGGCCTGGGCGGCGAGCAGGGTACGGGCCTTGGGCGAGAGACCGCAGTGGTCCAGGGCCTCGGCGAGGGTCCGGGCCCGGCGGGCCCAGCGCATGGTGTCCGGGCACTGGCGGAACAGGTCGACCATGGGGCGGCCGAGCAGGGCCTCCCGGGTGGCTCCGGCCACCGTCTCGGCGAGGTGGACGAAGCGGTCGACGCCCTCGGCCTCCTCGGGCAGCGCCGCGCGCAGCCGGTCCCGGTAGCCCGTCCAGCCGGCCGGCACGTCCAGGGTGGCGGTGGGGGTGATGATCCGGTCGAAGCCCTGCTCGTTGTCCATCGGGCGGAAGGTCACCCGGTCGCGGACGCCGAGTCCGGACAGGATCGCGGGGAAGATGCCGTCCGGCCCGCAGTCGCCGACGTAGTGGGTGCCGACGTCGAACTCGTACTTGCGTCGGCGGCGGAAGACGTGGGCGTTGCCGCCGGCCACGTCGTGCTGTTCGAGGACGAGCACGCTGCGCCCGTCGGCGGCCAGGTAGGCCGCGCCGACCAGCCCGCCGAGGCCGCTGCCGACCACGATCGCGTCGTAGTGGTCTCTGCCGCCCCCGGCCGCCGGACCCTGCACTTCCCGCATTCCCGCCCCACTCGTCGGACCATCAGAACGTGCCGCCGCCGTGGATGTCGAAGACCGACCCGCTGAGGTACGCCGCCCGGTCGGACAGCAGGAAGGAGACCGGATCAGCCACCTCCTCCGGCTTGCCGACCCGCCCCGAGCGCAACGTTCCCCGGCATCCGCTCCAGCGCTGCCCCGGACATCCCGCCGACCAGGTCGGTCGCGATCAGGCCCGGGCGACCACGTTGGCGGCATAGTTGGCGCGGCCGACGCTACCGTAAATCCCGGACACTGACGACAGATTGACGGTCAGTCGGGTGGGGCGATCGGGATGGTGTCGGGAAGGTGTCGGGAAGGTAGCGCCCCCGCCGTTACCGGTGCAGGACGGTGCCGCCCCCGATCACCCAGAAGTCGGCCGGGACGGCGCCGCACTTGGTGACCTCGGTGCGCATCGCGGGATCGGTCCGTTGCCAGCCGACCCGGCGCTCGCCCTGCCCGTCGGCCGGGTAGAAGGTCAGGCCCGCCTCGGGGTGCTGCCCGGGCTGGAAGGGCCGCGGCTCGCCGCCGAGCGGGGTGAGCACCATCCGGGAGATCGGCCCGGTCACCGTGACGGCGCCGGCCCCGTCGACGGTCAGGCAGTCGACGTCGAACTCGGCCCGGATGGTGCCGTCCTTCTCGAACACGTGCTGCACCACGGCGTGGCCCCGGGTGCGGCCGTCGACCGTACGGGCGTCGACCTGGGCGGTCAGCCGCTCGCCCGGGTTGGGGCCCGGACCGTGCTCGTTGAGCAGCGTCCAGCCGTGCAGGGCGAGGTGCTGGGCCGGTGCGGCTGAGGCTGCGGTTGCGGGTACGGCTGCGACTGCGGCCGCGGCGGTGCCCGTCGTCCCGGCGGCGAGGGCCGTGACGGCGGTGGCGAGCGCGACGGCGGCGGTGAGCTTGCGCATGGTCGATCCTCGGGATTCTCGGCGGAGTTCGGGCGTTCGCCCGACGCCTCCAAACTCCCAGCCCACTGCCGGTCGCCGCCTCCGCCGCGGGGAGGGACCGGCTCCCCCCGCCGGGGGAACCGCCCCTCGTCCGCGGGGTACGGGACACACCGCCGAACGGGACCTATCGCCCCGGCCGCGCCGGTACGAGAGCGCGCCGTACGGGCGTCACCGCACGGCCCGGCGTATCGCCTCCAGGGCGAGCGCGGCCGCGGCCAGCGCGGCGGCCAGCCCCGCGATCGCCGCCGGGGCCGAGGCGCGGTCTCCGGAGGCGCCCAGGAAGTCCAGCCCGGAGACGTGGTTGACCATCCCGTACCAGAGCATCGGGTAGACGGTCTGGAACAGCCGGGGGCCACGGCTGAGGCTGCCGCAGAGCAGCGCCAGGGCGGGCACCAGCAGCGCGCCCGCCACGGCTCCCAGTGCCGCCCGGGACTGCCCGGCGGCGGCCAGCCGCAGCGCCGGAACGGCCAGCACCGCCAGCGCTGGGACGACCCCGGCGAGCAGCCCGGCCAGCCCCCGGCACAGCGGGGACGGGCAGGCGGCGAGGAGCTGATCGGTGCTGCCGCCGTCGGCCCGGTGGCCCATCCGGGCCCAGAGCGGCAGCGGCCAGAGCACCGCGAGCGGCAGCACCGCGTGGTTCGGCCCGTTCGGTGCGACGGCCGCCGCGGTCACCGCGAGCAGGGCCGCCCCGGCCCACCAGAGCCGCTGCCCCCGCACCAGGATCCGCAGCTCGCCGAGCATCGCGTCGAAGCCGATCCGCCCCTGCCGGGGAGCGGCCGTCCGGGCCCGGTCCAGGGCGAACCCGGCCGGTCCGGGCGGGGACACCGCCGCGCCCCCGTCCGGCCAGCCCGCCTTGCCCGGCCCGCCGGGGTTGCTTGCTCCGGTCGGCGCTCCGGCTCCGCCCGGCCACGCCAGCCGGATGCCCAGCCGGCCCGGCCGGATGCCGCGCCGGGCCGGATCCCCGTCGAAGCGCCGGAACCAGAGCGCCCCGACCAGCGCGATCCCCACCGCCGCGCCGACCAGCAGCACCCCCGTGGCCGCTGGTCCGCCCGCCTCCCCCGGCCCGAGCCCGGGCCAGTCGAAGGTGCCGAGCACCCGGTTGTCCGCCGTCAGGCCCACGCTGAACTCCACTCCGGAGACCGGCCGCCCGGCCGCCGCGAGCGACTCCCGGATCGAGGCGGAGATCCGCCGCATGCCCAGCACGTCCGGCCCGCCGCCGGCCTGCGCGCCCAGCACCATCACCAGCCAGACCGCCGACCAGACCGCCGCCCCCAGCCCACCGCGCAGCCAGGCCACGGTGTCGAAGAGCACCGCGCACCCGGCCACCGCCGCCAGTAGCGGCAGCGTGATCAGGACGTACGGCAGCAGCAGCCGGACCGCGTCCACCTGGCATGAGTCGCCCTTGATCAGCTGCACCGCGAGTGCCGTCCCGGCCAGCGCGAGCAGCATCGAGCCGAACAGCAGCAGGTTGCTGAGGAACTTGCCCGCCAGGTAGCCCGCCCGGCTCACTGGGGTGGCGGCGAGCAGCCGGCCGACGCCGCTGAGCTCGTCCCGCCCGATGCCGCCCCGGGCGATCCCGAAGCCGGCCAGTGAGAGCCAGACCGCGCCGCCGAGCGCCGTGACCGTCCCCACGTAGCCGCTGGTGTACCGGCCGTGCAGGTCGGTCACCTGGAACACCTCCCAACGGGAGTCGCCCACCGGCGCGGCGAGCAGCCCGAGCGCGAGCGTGCCGAGCAGCACCACCAGGTAGCCGGGCCGGCGTCGGCGCTCCCGGAAGTCGGCCAGGGCCAGCGCCCCGATGCGCGTCACCACGCGCTCACCGCCTCCGGCTGCCCGGGCACCGCCCGGTCGGCGGTGAGCAGCAGGTACGCGTCCTCCAGCCGGGGCGGTACGGGCTGCGCCCCGGGCGCGGGCGCGTGCCGGGAGAGCACCCGGGCCCGGACGCCCTCCGGGGTGCGGGTGGTGCCGGCGACCGGGAACCGCGAGCGCAGCGCCGGCAGCGCGTCCGCGGCGACCGTCAGCTCCCAGACCGCGCCCTCGGCCCCGCGCAGCAGTTCCTCCGGACTGCCGTGGTGCAGCAGCCGGCCGCCGCCCATCACCGCGATCCGGTCGGCGGTGGCGGCGACGTCCGGGACGATGTGGGTGGACAGCACGACGATCCGGTCGGCGCCGAGCTCGCCGAGCAGGCTGCCGAAGCGCAGCCGCTCCTCCGGGTCGAGCCCGACCGTGGGCTCGTCCACGATCAGCAGCGCCGGGTCGTTGAGCAGCGCCTGGGCGATGCCGACCCGTTGGCGCATCCCGCCGGACATCGCGCCCAGCCGCTGCCCGGCCGCGCCGGTGAGGTTGACCAGGTCGAGGAGCTGCTCGATCCGGGCCGCGGCGGAGCGCCGCCGCAGCCCCTTGGCGGCGGCCAGGTAGGCGAGGAACTCGCGGGCGGTGAGCTGTGGGTAGACGCCGAAGTCCTGCGGCAGGTAGCCGACGGCGCGGCGCAGCGGCCCGGGCCGGCGGGCGATGTCCACCCCCTCCCACAGCACCCGCCCCGAGGTGGGCCGGGTGACCGTGGCCAGGATGCGCATCAGGCTCGACTTGCCGGCGCCGTTGGCGCCGAGCAGGCCGAGCACGCCGGGCCGGAGCGTCAGCGAGAAGGAGTCGACCGCGCGTTTGCCGCCGCGGTACTCCTTGGTGAGGTCGAGGATCTGGAGTTCGGTCACGTCCCGAATGCTTCCGCCCGGGCCGATCCCGCACATCTGCCGTTCGGCAGATATCCGGTGGCCTCCGGCGCCGAATCACGCCGGAGAACGCCGGAGGGGTGTGCCGTTCGGCACACCCCTCCGATCATCTGAGGTCGGATCAGATGATGCTCCTATGGAAGTCAAGCGGCTTCAGTGAGGTCGCTTTGGGTGGTTTGTCTGGTGGTGTTGGTGGTGCGGATCGACCGTTGCAGGACTCGG